>NZ_MKMC01000088.1:0-390 GCF_001856095.1 Methylomonas sp. LWB | reverse complement strand
TCAGCGTGGTCAGCGCGGCCAGGTCGGCGGTTTCCAGGTTGACGGCTTGGGCGGTGCTCAGCGCGGCGGCTTGGTTGGATTTGAGCGCGGCGGCTTGGGCGGTGCCCAGCGCGGCCAGGTCGGCGGTTTCCAGCGCGGCCACTTGTTGGGTGGTTAGCCCGGCGATTTGGGCGGTGGTCAACGCCGCCGCTTGGGCGGTGGTCAGCGCGACGATGCCGGCGGTGGTCAGGTTGCTCAGCGCCAGGGTGCTGAGCGCGGCCAGGTCGGCGGTGATCAGGTTGGCGACTTGGCCGGTGGTCAGCGCGGCGGCTTGATGGGATTTGAGCGCGGCGGCTTGGGCGGTGCTCAGCGCGGCCAGGTCGGCGGTTTCCAGCGCGGCGATTTGGCGGG
>NZ_MKMC01000087.1:0-397 GCF_001856095.1 Methylomonas sp. LWB | reverse complement strand
GGAACGATCCAGTGGCAGTCCACTACCGAGACTCGGTTCGGCAACCCGACACCGACATGCGAATCGCTCGGTGCCCGACACAGCTTAAGACGCCGTCACGAAGTACCCGCAGCGCCTATTCCATTTGATGGAATGACAAATGGACAATACGAAACCACTGCTGGAGAGTGATTTTCAAGCCTGATAGAGGCAACGTTCGACGGCTGGCGGCCAGGCGACTCGCCCGGTTGTGCAGACCAGATGTGGTTCAGGCGGTGGTCCGTGCATCGCCGACAGCGCTCGGACACCGCCGGCCGCACCGGTCGCGTTTCGCTGTCGAGGCACCGGCCGATCACGAGGCCCCAAAGCAGTTAGTGGATGAGGAAGGCATATCACATGAGTGACGAAGTCCGGGTGT
>NZ_MKMC01000086.1:0-482 GCF_001856095.1 Methylomonas sp. LWB | reverse complement strand
TGGTTGGTTGTGTGTTGTTTGAGAACTGCACAGTGGACGCGAGCATCTTTGTTGTAAGTAATGAAGAGCGTACGGTGGATGCCTTGGCACCAGGAGCCGATGAAGGACGTAGGAGGCTGCGATAAGCCTCGGGGAGCTGTCAACCGAGCTGAGATCCGAGGATGTCCGAATGGGGAAACCCAGCACGAGTGATGTCGTGTTACCCGCACCTGAATATATAGGGTGTGTGGAGGGAACGTGGGGAAGTGAAACATCTCAGTACCCACAGGAAGAGAAAACAATAGTGATTCCGTGAGTAGTGGCGAGCGAAAGCGGAAGAGGCTAAACCATGGATGTGTGATAGCCGGCAGGTGTTGCATTCGTGGGGTTGTGGGGTTCATCTTGTCAATGCTGCCGTGTTGGCCGACAGTAAGAAATCATTGTGTTAGTGGAAGTGGTCTGGAACGGCCTGTCGTAGAGGGTGAGAATCCCGTACACGAAAA
>NZ_MKMC01000085.1:0-601 GCF_001856095.1 Methylomonas sp. LWB | reverse complement strand
GATTTATTGAAAGAACGTGTGGATGCCTTTCTGCATAGGCTGTATGCCGCAAAATCCGAGGCGCGGGCCAATCCGGCCCAGCGCGACCTGTTCCTGAACGAAGCCGAAGTGTTGGCGCCGAACGGTGCTCCAATCGCCGAGGAAGCCACGCCCGAAGCGGTCGAGGTGGCCGGTCACCGCCGCCAGAAACGCGGTCGAAAACCGCTCGATCCGCATCTGCCGCGTGAGATCGTGCGCCATCAATTAGCGGAAGCCGAACGCATCTGTGCGCATGACGGTACTCGTCTGGTGGAAATCGGCGCTGAAATCAGCGAGCAGCTCGACATCGTGCCGCAACAGGTGCGAGTCATTCAACATCACCGCGTCAAATATGCCTGCCCGTGCTGCGATGAAAGCATTCGCGTGACGCCGGCACCGGTTCGCATCATCCCCAAAGGCTTACTCACCGAAACGGCATTAGCCTGGGTCGTCACCGCAAAATACCAGGATAGCCTGCCGCTGTATCGGCAAGCCGCGCTGTTGAGCCGTTTCGGCGGCGATCTGTCGCGCAACACGCTGGCGGCTAGCATGGTGCGGGTTGGCGACGCAGTGCAACCCATCA
>NZ_MKMC01000084.1:0-684 GCF_001856095.1 Methylomonas sp. LWB | reverse complement strand
CGGCCTCGACAAAATAACGCCGCGCATGCGCCCAACAGCCGAGGTGAATCGCACCCCGGCTGGCGGCAATGGCGTTATACACCTCATAGCCGTCGCTCATCAGTACCGCGCCGGGTTTGATGCCTTCATACAACGGCTGCGCATGCGTTCCGCCGCGCCCCGGCGTGTAGCTGAACAGCCGAATCGGCGGTCCGGAGCCGGTCATTTGTGCCCACAGATAGCTTTTGCTTTGCGCGGCTCGGCCGGATTCTTTGAGCACTTGAACCACGGTTTCGTCGCCCAGGATCAGATCGGCATCGAGTAGATGGTCGCGCAGCAAGTTGATGATGGGTTGCACTGCGTCGCCAACCCGCACCATGCTAGCCGCCAGCGTGTTGCGCGACAGATCGCCGCCGAAACGGCTCAACAGCGCGGCTTGCCGATACAGCGGCAGGCTATCCTGGTATTTTGCGGTGACGACCCAGGCTAATGCCGTTTCGGTGAGTAAGCCTTTGGGGATGATGCGAACCGGTGCCGGCGTCACGCGAATGCTTTCATCGCAGCACGGGCAGGCATATTTGACGCGGTGATGTTGAATGACTCGCACCTGTTGCGGCACGATGTCGAGCTGCTCGCTGATTTCAGCGCCGATTTCCACCAGACGAGTACCGTCATGCGCACAGATGCGTTCGGCTTCCGCTAATT
>NZ_MKMC01000083.1:0-686 GCF_001856095.1 Methylomonas sp. LWB | reverse complement strand
GCGATGACAAGTAATGCAAAGCCTTGCCCAGCAAACTACCGGGGATTACCGCATGCAGATGTTGTAGCAGCAGGGCTTCGATTTTGACCAAAACCGGTCGGCTTTGCTCCTGGCGCCGCTGCCCACGCTGTTCGACGCTCAGGTCTTTCGTCTGAGTTTCAATCGCGTACAGTTCACCCATCGCCGCGATAAACTGCGTCGCCAGTTGCTCCGGGCCGCGCGCGGCTTTAGGAATGGCGGCTTCGGCCTCGACAAAATAACGCCGCGCATGCGCCCAACAGCCGAGGTGAATCGCGCCCCGGCTGGCGGCAATGGCGTTATACACCTCATAGCCGTCGCTCATCAGTACCGCGCCGGGTTTGATGCCTTCATACAACGGCTGCGCATGCGTTCCGCCGCGCCCCGGCGTGTAGCTGAACAGCCGAATCGGCGGTCCGGAGCCGGTCATTTGTGCCCACAGATAGCTTTTGCTTTGCGCGGCTCGGCCGGATTCTTTGAGCACTTGAACCACGGTTTCGTCGCCCAGGATCAGATCGGCATCGAGCAGATGGTCGCGCAGCAAGTTGATGATGGGTTGCACTGCGTCGCCAACCCGCACCATGCTAGCCGCCAGCGTGTTGCGCGACAGATCGCCGCCGAAACGGCTCAACAGCGCGGCTTGCCGATACAGCGGCAGGCTATCCTGG
>NZ_MKMC01000082.1:0-764 GCF_001856095.1 Methylomonas sp. LWB | reverse complement strand
TAATTCCCCACCCCTGGGGCGTGTCGGCCGGGGGTTCGGGTGCTGCTGCAGGTTCGCTCCTGACTGGGTCACCGACAACGGGGCCCGGGAAGGGGCCTGACGGTGGCGAGGAGAACGTGGACGATGATCGATCTGATGGAGTTGTTCCGGCATTGGCATGCCGGCCGGTCCCAGGTGCAGATCGCGGAGGCCCTGGATATCGACCGAAAAACCATCCGGAAATATCTGGCTCCCGCCGTGGCGGCCGGGTTGACACCGGGCGAGGGAGGGAAGTTCGACGAGCCGCTCTGGTGGGAGCTGATCACCGGATGGTTCCCGGAGGTCGGCGACCCGGCGGCGCGGGCGGTGACATGGCCGGCGATCGCCGCGCACCACGACTGGATCGACGGGCAGCTGACGGCGTCGGTGACGGTAGCGACGATTGCGCAACGCCTGCGCGACGACCACGGCGTCGCGGTGTCGGAATCGACCGTACGACGGTATGTGGCAGCACAATTCGCTGAGAAGGTGGCGGAGTCGAAGGTGACTGTGGCCCGTGGCGCGGTCCCGCCTGGCGACGAGGCCCAGGTCGACTACGGCAAGCTCGGCATGTGGCGCAACCCGGCCACCGACCGGCGGGTGGCGGTGTGGGCGTTCGCGATTATCCTGTCCTGCTCACGGATGCTGTTCGTGCAGCCGGTGCTGCGGATGGACCAGAGTTCGTGGTGCGCCTCGCACGTGGCGGCGTTCGAGTTCTTCGGCGGCACGCCGGCCCGGATCGTGTG
>NZ_MKMC01000081.1:0-856 GCF_001856095.1 Methylomonas sp. LWB | reverse complement strand
CTTAACCGTTGGCGTGCGATTAGTCCGTTAGGGCGTCGAGATTCCAAGGCAACAGCGCTTCGAACTCTTCGACAGTTTTTGCGGTGGGAAGCTTTCGGAACAGATCGACCAGATAGGTGTAAGGGTCGACGCTATTGGCCTTGCAGGTTTCGATCAACGAGTAAAGATTAGCGCTGGCACGGGCGCCGGCCACCGTATCGCAAAACAACCAATTGCGGCGGCCCACCACGAAGGGGCGTATGGCGTTTTCGCAGAGGTTGTTGTCGATGGGCCAAGCGCCGTTGTCGACGAAGCGGATCAGTTTGGACCACTGCGATGACAAGTAATGCAAAGCCTTGCCCAGCAAACTACCGGGGATTACCGCATGCAGATGTTGTAGCAGCAGGGCTTCGATTTTGACCAAAACCGGTCGGCTTTGCTCCTGGCGCCGCTGCCCACGCTGTTCGACGTTCAGGTCTTTCGTCTGAGTTTCAATCGCGTACAGTTCAGCCATCGCCGCGATAAACTGCGTCGCCAGTTGCTCCGGGCCGCGCGCGGCTTTAGGAATGGCGGCTTCGGCCTCGACAAAATAACGCCGCGCATGCGCCCAACAGCCGAGGTGAATCGCACCCCGGCTGGCGGCAATGGCGTTATACACCTCATAGCCGTCGCTCATCAGTACCGCGCCGGGTTTGATGCCGTCATACAACGGCTGCGCATGCGTTCCGCCGCGCCCCGGCGTGTAGCTGAACAGCCGAATCGGCGGTCCGGAGCCGGTCATTTGTGCCCACAGATAGCTTTTGCTTTGCGCGGCTCGGCCGGATTCTTTGAGCACTTGAACCACGGTTTCGTCGCCCAGGATCAGATCGGCATCGAG
>NZ_MKMC01000080.1:0-856 GCF_001856095.1 Methylomonas sp. LWB | reverse complement strand
CTTAACCGTTGGCGTGCGATTAGTCCGTTAGGGCGTCGAGATTCCAAGGCAACAGCGCTTCGAACTCTTCGACAGTTTTTGCGGTGGGAAGCTTTCGGAACAGATCGACCAGATAGGTGTAAGGGTCGACGCTATTGGCCTTGCAGGTTTCGATCAACGAGTAAAGATTAGCGCTGGCACGGGCGCCGGCCACCGTATCGCAAAACAACCAATTGCGGCGGCCCACCACGAAGGGGCGTATGGCGTTTTCGCAGAGGTTGTTGTCGATGGGCCAAGCGCCGTTGTCGACGAAGCGGATCAGTTTGGACCACTGCGATGACAAGTAATGCAAAGCCTTGCCCAGCAAACTACCGGGGATTACCGCATGCAGATGTTGTAGCAGCAGGGCTTCGATTTTGACCAAAACCGGTCGGCTTTGCTCCTGGCGCCGCTGCCCACGCTGTTCGACGCTCAGGTCTTTCGTCTGAGTTTCAATCGCGTACAGTTCACCCATCGCCGCGATAAACTGCGTCGCCAGTTGCTCCGGGCCACGCGCGGCTTTAGGAATGGCGGCTTCGGCCTCGACAAAATAACGCCGCGCATGCGCCCAACAGCCGAGGTGAATCGCACCCCGGCTGGCGGCAATGGCGTTATACACCTCATAGCCGTCGCTCATCAGTACCGCGCCGGGTTTGATGCCTTCATACAACGGCTGCGCATGCGTTCCGCCGCGCCCCGGCGTGTAGCTGAACAGCCGAATCGGCGGTCCGGAGCCGGTCATTTGTGCCCACAGATAGCTTTTGCTTTGCGCGGCTCGGCCGGATTCTTTGAGCACTTGAACCACGGTTTCGTCGCCCAGGATCAGATCGGCATCGAG
>NZ_MKMC01000079.1:0-866 GCF_001856095.1 Methylomonas sp. LWB | reverse complement strand
GGCGCGGGCCAATCCGGCCCAGCGCGACCTGTTCCTGAACGAAGCCGAAGTGTTGGCGCCGAACGGTGCTCCAATCGCCGAGGAAGCCACGCCCGAAGCGGTCGAGGTGGCCGGTCACCGCCGCAAGAAACGCGGTCGCAAACCGCTCGATCCGCATCTGCCGCGTGAGATCGTGCGCCATGAATTAGCGGAAGCCGAACGCATCTGTGCGCATGACGGTACTCGTCTGGTGGAAATCGGCGCTGAAATCAGCGAGCAGCTCGACATCGTGCCGCAACAGGTGCGAGTCATTCAACATCACCGCGTCAAATATGCCTGCCCGTGCTGCGATGAAAGCATTCGCGTGACGCCGGCACCGGTTCGCATCATCCCCAAAGGCTTACTCACCGAAACGGCATTAGCCTGGGTCGTCACCGCCAAATACCAGGATAGCCTGCCGCTGTATCGGCAAGCCGCGCTGTTGAGCCGTTTCGGCGGCGATCTGTCGCGCAACACGCTGGCGGCCAGCATGGTGCGGGTTGGCGACGCAGTGCAACCCATCATCAACTTGCTGCGCGACCATCTGCTCGATGCCGATCTGATCCTGGGCGACGAAACCGTGGTTCAAGTGCTCAAAGAATCCGGCCGAGCCGCGCAAAGCAAAAGCTATCTGTGGGCACAAATGACCGGCTCCGGACCGCCGATTCGGCTGTTCAGCTACACGCCGGGGCGCGGCGGAACGCATGCGCAGCCGTTGTATGAAGGCATCAAACCCGGCGCGGTACTGATGAGCGACGGCTATGAGGTGTATAACGCCATTGCCGCCAGCCGGGGTGCGATTCACCTCGGCTGTTGGGCGCATGCGCGGCGTTATTTTGTCGAGGCCG
>NZ_MKMC01000078.1:0-200158 GCF_001856095.1 Methylomonas sp. LWB | reverse complement strand
TATAAGAAATCAGGATATAGATTTATTCCAGTTCTATTTGTACTCGCAGCCGTTGCAATCTTCAGCAAGTTTGCGAATCAAAATGGCTCTAGTGGTCAGCCGGTATTGCCAATTGCTGAACCCGAAAAACCCATTCAACATTTTCAGTGTCAAGGTAAGGTGTATTGTTTGGAAATGGGGTCGTATGAGGAAGCTGTTTTTTATCTCCGGAATTGCCCTGGTACGAAGATGGACGGTGACAATGACGGCATTCCTTGTGAGCAACAGTTTTAGCTTATTTGACGTGATAAGCTGAATGGCAGGTTGAAGGCAATCATATGACAGGAATAAGTTGAAAACATTCGAGAATATCGTCATCTGTGTTTTTTGCAGTGTGGGACTGTCCGGCTGCGCAACGTTCAAGAGCTTAAATGCCGAAGTTCCGTTGTATGAGCGCGTATTCATCTACTGCGGCACTCGGCTGAATTGGGCAGCGTTAGAAAACGACAATGCGACTATCCGAAAATTAAAGGCTGAACCACCAAGCTATCCGCTCGTTGATCTGCCTTTTAGCTTTGCAATGGATTCAGTGTTTTTACCGTTAGCGATCAGTGCGGAGATTTTTCACTGATGGGCGATAAGACTGAAGCGTTTTGTCGGCAGACGCTAATCGTCTCCGGTCAAAATCCGCAAGCGCTGCCGCCCAGCCTGGATGTCAACGAAGCCGTGGCCGATTTTACCGCGCTGGATCAATTACGCCCGCGCCTGCATCGCTTGCGGGATTTGTTGAGTCGCGGCGAGGATACCGACATGGCCCTGGGCAGCGATATTTACAATTTTAGTTTGGATGCCTATGCCTCGTTAAAGATTGCCGGCAAGGGCGCCGCGTTGGAAACGCTGCGGCAAGCAATGTCGGTCCGTTTTAATCGCGGCGCTAAACCGAAAGCGGCTACCTAAGGACTGCCAATCGCCGAAAATCCTGCATTACGCGGCGAGCCGGCCGGCCCGACTCGCCGCAAACCGTTTTAACCACGCCGCGACCGCTGATTGGGTATCGGGTTGGCCGCCGGAGCAGCGCTTTCAACGCGAATCCGGCAATTAACGCGGTTCCCAGTCTTGATCGCAACGCAAAAAGTCTATCCCGCAACACTAAAAGTGATTCTCGCAACGCTTCGAGCAATACACGCAAGGCTCCAAGCCTTGCGGGCAAGGCAAATAGTGATTCCCGCAATGCTAAAAGAGTTGCGCGCAACGCTCCGAGCAATACACGCAAGGCTCCGAGCCTTGTGCGTAACACTAAAAGCTTTGCGGGCAAGGCAAAAAGTGATTCCCGCAACACTAAAAGAGTTGCGCGCAATTCTCCGAGCAATATACGCAAGGCTCCGAGCCTTGCGCATAACACTAAAAGCCTTGCGGGCAAGGCAAATAGTGATTCCCGTAATACCAAAAGAGTTGCGCGCAACGCTTCGAGCAATAAACGCAAGGCAAAAAGCGGGACGGACGGGGATTTTCATTTACGGCGGCAAGTATGTTGCCGTTCAGGCTTCGATAGGACGCTTGCATGTTCCGATCAAACCCACTGGCGATTCCGACTTCAAAACCGCCAGGTATTCCGGTCGCAAAGCGGCCGGCGGTTCCAACCCAAAGTCGGCCATCGATTCCGATGCCATTACGCTAGTAAAGAATGACGGCTTTTGGGAATGGCGAATTTCGGCGCTTAGCGAGCGAGCGCGGGGCGAGATTTGCACCCCGCCTCCAGAGGTTTTAGCAATCGCAAATGTCCCCTGAACACACATTCTCAAACGTTACGAGCGGCAGTGAACCATCAGCGGCAATGTGCCGGTTCCCAATCTGGGCTTATTGGGGCGAATGTTTTCCGCAGCCCGAGGAACGGCAAAAATTCGATTCCAATTCTACTTTGTCAGATTTGTTCAAGATCGGCATGCCTGTCGGGAAACGGGCATTCGGTGCCATGATGGGTAGGCTTAAATCCGTCCATGGCGTCCGGATTCGCTCCGAGCTCTAACGGGTCCTGCGATCCAGGCCGGAATCACGAGGTTTATTCAGTCATCCGACAACGTAGAATTGGCGTCAGACCCTATCAGACCACGGTAAAGCCGGATACGATACTTTCCAAGTTGCGGGCCAACGCCGCCAATTCCTGAGCCGAGCGCGCGGCGCCGCCGGCGGTTCGACTATTTTCGGCGGCGCTATCGGCGATCAGTTTAATCCGGTGAGCCATTTCTCGGGTCGCGGCGGATTGCTCAGCTAGAATCCGAGTCATGTCGCCGATCGCTTCGGCCACTTGTTGGCTGCTATCGCGGATTTCCGAAATCGAGTCGGCGGCCTGGTTCGCCAAGTCAACGCCGTCGCCGACCCGACTGACGCCGGCTTCGATTTCCTTGGCCGCGCGTTGCGTGTTGACTTGGATTTTTCCGACCATATCGGTGATTTCCTGCGTTGAACTGGCCGTGCGTTTCGCCAACTCCCGGACCTCTTCGGCCACCACGGCAAAGCCGCGGCCTTGTTCGCCGGCGCGAGCGGCCTCGATCGCGGCATTTAGGGCCAGCATGTTGGTCTGATCGGCTATACCGCTAATGATGTTGACGATGCCGTAAATTTGCCGGGAAAAGTCTTCCAATTCCTGTATGGTCGTGGCAGTGGATTTGACCGCCGCCGCGACGTTCCCCATTTCGCTGGAGGTCTGATGTATGATGCGGCCGCTGGCGAGCGATAGGTTGCCGGACTCTTCGGCGATTTTATGCACCTGTTTGGCTTGCTGGCCGATTTGCTCAAAGGACACCGACAGTTGTTCTACCGCGCTGGTCATCATTTCCGACGATTCCGCCTCGACTATACTGGCGCGCTCGCTTTGAACCGCGGCGGTCGCCAGCGAGTCGGCGGATAAATTCAAGGTCTTAGTGTTATTGACGATGACGCCGATGATCTCCAACAACCGCAAACGCATGCTATCCAACGTTCTGACCAGTTGGGCAATTTCGTCGCCTCCGGTCGTATCGGATGTCTTGGTTAAATCGCCGGTTTGGATGCGCTCGGCAATCTCCACGCACTGCCGCAACGGCGTGGTAATTGAAATGGTCGCTATTCTTCCCAGCAATAATCCTAGGACTAACGCCGCGCCTATCAGCGCAATCAATATCAATTTACTTTCCGCGTCGGTGGCTTTCAGGTTTTGCAACGATAGTTTAACGTCGCCTTGAATCGCCGTTTCCAGCTTGTCGATTTCCTCGATAAAAGCGTCGAATGCCGCATCGAATTGGGCATCCAGTTGGTGAAACTCGGCCTCTCCCAGGTTTTGGCCCAAGGTCGCGTACCGGTTTTCCAGTGCCGTACGTAAAGTCCGGAACTTTTCGTTTGAAATACTTAATTGGGCCAGCGTCGCGGGATTATCCACCGGGAAGTATTTGCCTTCGGCATTTTCGCCGCCCTTGCCGATCACGTTTAGGTACCATTCGGCCTGATCCATTTTACTCTTAACGACAGTTATGGATTCATTCGCATCGCCACCCATGATTTCTTCGAATTTCAAATGGGCCTCTGTCGCGAGCAATTTGGATTCCATTACCGCATCGACCAAGGGTGCGGCGGATTCGCCGACGTAAATCCCGGTATTACCTACCTTGTCGACAAAGTAAATGCCGAACAGCCCGGTGGCCAAGGTAATCAGGGTGCTTACCAAAAATGCGCCGGTTAGCCGTGTGCCGATACCGATATTCTGAAACATATTCACCTCTAACTAACACGCTTTGCAATTAGTATTGCCGATAAACGGAATTTGCCAATGATAAGCGGGTGATTTCCTTGGATTTACGCCACCCACTCGGCATCGCCGCTGGAGTTTGGCTGATAGCCCTAGCCTAGTGGAATAGACGCTAGAATTGAGGCGAAGTCAGGGCAAGCGGTTTCGCATATGCCCAACTTCTGTTTAACACGCCAACCTGGGGAGCAAGTATGAGTACGACAATCGCTCCGATACCGCTGGCCGAGCATGGTGGAGGCAATTGTGGGCTTTTGGCCGGAT
The DNA here is from genome assembly GCF_001856095.1 of Methylomonas sp. LWB. Lineage (NCBI taxonomy): Bacteria > Pseudomonadati > Pseudomonadota > Gammaproteobacteria > Methylococcales > Methylococcaceae > Methylomonas > Methylomonas sp. LWB. Next base: position 196,137 of record NZ_MKMC01000078.1, on the reverse strand, counting down.
TTTTTGCCGAAACTGTTGGAAGCCGCAACAGCTCGTGCCTGGTCCGGGCTGGAGAACAGCTTAGCCGAGAATTGACAAACCACCGTCAGACATGGCCGGTTCCGGGCGTTGCATGTCGTGCTTGGAGTCAACGAATCGGATCGAGAAATGGCAAATAATTGGAACATACCCGCTTGGCTGGAAGCGGAAGTCAGGGCAAGAGACAAGACTTGTGTTTACTGCGGCATTGAATTTACACCGGCCAAGGTGTCTTATAAATCCGCGGCCAGCTGGGAACACATCGTTAACGATGCGACGATTGTCACCAGAGAAAATATCGTTCTTTGTTGCCGTGTCTGCAATGCCAGCAAGGGACCGAAGAGGCTGTCCGTATGGTTGCAGTCTAAATATTGCACGGAGCGAGGTATCACGCCGGCTTCGGTGAGTCCAATAGTCCAACAGGTAATTGCCAATGGTCAATAAGGCCACGGGTTACCCGGCGCTCAAAGGACGCTCCCCTCGGTTATTTACCCTTGGCTTTGAGGTGGGTCGCTTGCGAAATCCGATGAATCTTATCCTTGAACTTACCGGGGTGCGGGCGGTACCGTTTGAGCAATTGTCGCCTCCACGAAGCGGTCAACAGCGGTGCTAACGTTTTCCAAAGCTATCGGCGAACCATCGATCCAGCATCGCCTTTTCGTAACGCAAGGGATCGTTGTTTGGGTAGCGTGCAGAGTCCTGTAGCATCAGGTAATTCAGATCGCTGATCTGTTCCTGCTTCTCGGCTTTGATTTGGCCGTCCGGGCCGTACCAGCGGTAGTTCAATTTGATGCGCGGATAGTATAGGTCGCGGATGAAGCGGGTATTGGTGGCATTGGGCGTTTGCCAGGGTTCGAAGGCGCCGGCCATGTCGATGTCCTCGACCGCCAAATCCAGGCTGTCACCGGCCGGCAAATATTGCCCCGCCAATTTGCGAAAATGCGCTTCGAATTGCTGGAGTAAATCCGCCTGTACTCTTGGGGTAGCGGCGCCGGACAGGGCTAAGTCGGTGTAGTGTTCGGCATTCTCGAAGCGGATGCTGATGTCCGCGCACGCTGCTTGAGCCATGACCAGCATCGGTATTGCCAGCAAGGTAAGTTTTGGCATGGAATTCCCCCGTCATATTGCGGTTATCGTAGCGCCGCCGCACACATGATTCACCCGGCCCTTAAATACCGCTCGCCTGTCGAAGGGCTGGCCAGCCTGGGCTTCGGCCAGCTCGGCCTGAACGGAATACCCGTAATAAATAGGACCGGGTTAATAGGCCAATGTGCCTATCGGTTGCTACTTGCGCGATATCGACCCGGAAATCCGATAAAAATTTCGTCGATGCGCAAATCCAGCCGGGAATTAGCGTTCTAAAGCCGAATACCAATGTCCGCGCGGCTGGTTGGAAGACGCTAGTCAGTCGCCGGAAACTTAAAACAGCCGGCTTCCGCCCGATCATGACCGCCACCAAATGGGCGGGGGCTTGGCAAGGCCATCGTCATAATACCCAAGAGTATTGGCATGCCGGGGTTGGAAATCAACACGCTCCATGGTTCCGATCTGAGCCGAGTCACGCAAGAGTTGGTTGGGCTGGCAATCGGCCACTTTGGGACATTCGAATATTTCAGCGAATTTCGGCAGTAACGCCTGAATCTCACAGGTTAACCCGTACGCTGGAACAAACCAGAGGGAATTCTTATCCCGAACTGATCGAATGAAAGCACGGTTTTGGCAAGATTAAATACTCAAATCGTCATCAATGTATTGAATGATGCGTGATTAAATTATGTCATTTAACAATGGTTTAACGATCCAGTATGGTGTTGTCCAACCCAACAACATACCGGAGAGGGTAGTGAATCTTGTAACTCTATTTTGCGCGGCCATGGTGTTTGCGACCAGTGACGCCTTGGCTGACGGCGACTCGAATTTTGATGTATTCGCCAACCTCGATACCGGGCCGGGCAATGTCACGGCGACAGCCAACGGCCGGATCATCATGAGCCAACATCAGTTTTATCAACCGCAATACACCGTGGTTGAATACAAGGATCAAGCCTTGCTACCTTTTCCAAATAAGGAAATGTCCGCGGCCGATTCGACTGCGCCGATCAAGCTCGACTCGGTGCTGGGTATCCGCTCCGACAGCAACGGTATCGTCTGGATGCTGGACAACGGCATGCGCAGCGGCGTGACGCCCAAATTGGTCGGCTGGAATACCAAAACCAACAAGCTCCAGCGCTTGATTTATTTACCCGCACTGATCGCACCCAAGGATGCGTTCGTCAACGACTTTGCGTTGGATGCTAACCACAATCATGCGTTTATCAGCGATCCGGCGGGTGGTGCGAATGCCGCCTTGATCGTGGTCAACTTGTCTACCGGCGCCGCTCGGCGGGTGCTGGAAGGGCATAAAAGCGTGGTGCCGGAAAACGTCGATTTGGTCATCGACAATGTGCCGATTCAGGTGAAAACGCCGTCGGGCGAATTGGTGAAACCGCATATTGGCGTGAATCCCATTACCGAGGATTTAGCCAACGAATGGGTTTATTTCGGGCCGATGCACGGCCTTAGTCTTTACCGGATTAAAGTGGCGGATTTGATCAACGAGTCGTTAATGCCGCAAGAACTTGCACAGCGGGTTGAACGCTATAGCGACAAACCAATCTCGGACGGCATCAGCATTGACGAGAACAACAATATTTATCTAGGCGATCTGGCCAATAATGCGATTGGCGTGATCGCGCCTAACCGACAATACCGGCAATTGGCGCAATGCCCAAGATTGTCTTGGGTCGATTCCTTCAGTTTTGGCGCTAACGGACAACTCTTTGCCGTCGTTAATCGCTTACATCGTTCGGCGACGTTGAATGGCGGCGATGATCAATCCAAACCGCCGTACTTTTTGTTGAAGGTAAAGTCCTTGGCCGCAGGCCTACCAGGACGTTAAAGATTGGCTATGTTAGCGTTAATAGTTGAATGAGATCGAAGCCGTCATCCCGGCATGGATTGCCGGGATCCATGGCACAAGGATGTGTTGAAACTTCGCCGTCCGTGGCTTCTGGGCCCCGGCAATCCATGCCGGGGCGACACCAACTACTAACGCGAACATAGCCTAAAGATTGATTTGGGATGCGCTTATTTCCCGGCCTATGCTGCTGATTTGCTCACGCAACCAGCCATGGGCCGGGTCTTTTTCCCATAGCGGATGCCAAATCATCGCCAAATCGTAGTCCGGCAAACTGACCGGCACCGGTAATACTTGCAGTGGCAGCAGTTTCTGGAATGCCACGGCCAAGCGATAGGGTAAGGACAAAATCATGTTGGACTGGGCGACAATCAAGGGTGCCGATAAAAAATGCGGTACGATGAAGTTAATCCGGCGCTCCAAGCCCAACTCAGTCAATTTCTCGTCTATCACTCCCAATTTATCACCGGTTCTGGAGATCAGCATGTGCGTGGCGGCCAAATACGTCTCCAGCGACGGTGGCGCTTTTATGCTGGGATGATCCTGCCTAACCACGCACGCCATGCGATCAATGAATAAATGTTCGCAGTACAAATGCGCCGGCGGATTCAATACCGAGGCAAAGCCCAACACCACATCCAGGCTACCGTTTTCCAACTGCGCCAACGGAAACGCAGATTCCGTGCGTTTGACATGAATATCCACGCCCGGTGCCGACTGCTCAATCGATTGCGACAACTCGGGCAAGATCAAAAACTCCATGTAATCGGTCGCGGCGATGGTGAAACGGCGCTGACTGGATGCCGGATCGAAGGCTTGCGGCGCCTCGAGCAAGCGTTCCATTTCCTGCAAAAGGCTACGTACCGGCTCCACCAATGCCAGTGCCAATGCCGTCGGCTGCATGCCGGCGGGCGACTTAACCAAGACCGGATCGTTCAATTGCTGACGTAAGCGATGCAGGGTATGGCTCATCGCCGACTGGGTGACGAACATGGATTCCGCCGCGCGGGTGACATTGCGCTCGCGCATCAATATATCGAAAGCCAGCAGCAGGTTTAAGTCGAAGGTGCGCAGGTTGGCCATGTGGATGTTCCTCAATGAATTCTAAGGATATCGTTGAAAATAACTTCCCGCAGGCCGGGTACATCGTTCCCAGGCTTCGCGTGGGAATGTAACCTGAACCGCTCTGCGGTTCGGGACGCTAGAGCATCCCAGAGCAGGTTCCCTCGCAGAGCATTGCTGCCACTAAGTTAAGAATAAACACGTCGTTCCGGCAGGGATTGCCGGAACCCAGAAGCCAAGGACGGCGAAGGCCTTTCACATCCTTGTGAACTGGATACCGGCAATCCATGCCGGTATGACGGCTTAACTTAATGGCAGTGACGCAGAGCAGGGGAACCATCAGTGAAGTCGGCTGCATACTAAACAAAATCGCTGCTGGCCAGCATGAACAGTCTTGATGATAACGGATGAAATTTGACCATTTCACAGCTCATCAAATTCTCCTTACCTTATATCGCGAGCGTGTCGTTCAACCTATATGACGTTACTCCCCCAAGGGTAGTTTTCGGTTGGCGACACGCCCAGTTTCGATGGCTATCGCCGTCATTTACTACAAAACGTTACGGGGGAAGCACACATGTCCGCACAAATTCCTATTTCAACATTTAAACCTTATCGGGGCGAAAAAGCCCGCTTGGCCAGAGCTTACGATTATCTGATCCTGGTGCTGGCCCTATTCTTATTCATCGGTTCGTTTCATCTACATTTTGCCCTGACCGTCGGCGACTGGGACTTCTGGGTCGATTGGAAAGATCGGCAATGGTGGCCATTGGTCACGCCGCTGATCGGCATTACCTTTCCCGCCGCCGTACAGGCGGTGTTGTGGGATAAGTTCCGACTGCCTTTGGGGGCTACGCTGTGCGTCGCGGCCTTGTTGCTCGGCACCTGGGTCACCCGAGTGTTTGCCTATCACTACTGGAATTTCTTTCCGATTAACATGGTGTTGCCGGCGACCATGGTGCCGGGCGCGCTGGTATTGGATACCTTGTTGATGCTGACCAACAGTCTGACCATCACCTCGATTTTCGGCGGTGCTGCGTTTGCCTTGTTGTTCTATCCCACCAACTGGCCGATCTTCGGCATGTTCCACCAAGCGGTCGAGTATCACAATAGCCAGCTGACTGTCGCCGATTTGTTCGGTTTTCAATATATCCGCACCGGCATGCCGGAATACTTGCGCATCATCGAGCGCGGCACCTTGCGCACCTATGGCCAGTACGCCACACCGTTGGCGGCATTTTGTTCGGCGCTGTTATGTTCATTGATGTATCCGCTCTGGTGGTACATCGGTAAATGGTTCGCCAATACCAGCTATCTGAAAAGAATCTAAGGAGAACAGTCATGAAATCACTTTTTAAACCTTGGCTGTTGGCAGTGCTTTGCATCAACGTTTTGTTGGTGTTGACTGTACCCGCTGCGCAGGCGCATGGCGAAAAAGCCCTGGAGCCGTTCATTCGCATGCGAACCATACAGTGGTACGACGTGCAATGGTCCACGCAAACATTCAACGTCAACGATGAAGTCAGCGTCAGCGGCAAGTTTCATGTCGCCGAAGACTGGCCGATCAGTGTGCCGAAACCGGAAGCCAGCTTCTTGAATATCTCCACCCCAGGACCGGTGCTGATTCGTACCGAGCGCTACCTGAACGGTAAGCCTTGGACCAACTCGGTATCGCTGGAGCCGGGCGGCGACTACGAGTTCAAGGTGGTCATGAAAGGCCGTTTGCCGGGCCGTTATCACATCCATCCGTTTTTTAATTTAAAAGACGCTGGTCAGGTGATGGGCCCAGGGGTGTGGCTGGAAATCGGCGGCGATCCCGCCGACTTTAGCAATACGATTCAAACCATCAACGGTGAAATGATCGACATGGAGAGCTTCGGCTTTGCCAACGGCGTGTTTTGGCATCTGTTCTGGGGCGCGTTGGCGGCTGCATGGTTGCTGTGGTGGGTGCGTCGGCCCTTGTTCATCAGCCGTTACCGCATGCTGGATGCCGGTTTGGAACATGAACTGATCACCGCTCAGGATAAAACCATCGCCAAGGCGGTGTTAGTCGGCGTGCCGGTATTGGTATTGGCGCTGAATGCCGTCACCGCCAACCAGTATCCGGACGCCATCCCATTGCAAGCGGGCTTGGATCGAATTTTGCCTCTGCCGGCTCAAGTGAATGCCGGCATGGTCAATGTCGACACGCTAAAAGCGGAATACAACGTGGCTCAACGCGCGATGCTGTTGCAGTTTAGTATCGACAATCGCAGCCAAGGCGCGGTCAGGATCGGCCAATTTTCCAGTTCCAACGTGCATTTCATGAACGCTGATTTAGCGAGCGTCAACAGCAAACCCGGCAAGGATGACGTCAGTAATAACGGTCTGAGCTTGAGTGACAATACACCTATCGCCCCCGGCGAACAACGCACCGTCACCGTAGAAGTGCGCGATGCGGCCTGGGAATCGGAGAAGCTGGATGGGCTGATCAAAGATGCGGATAGCCGAGTGGGTGGTTTGCTGTTTCTTTACGACGAGGTGATGGGGAAACGCTATATCTCCAGCATTTCCGCCGCCGTCATTCCCAAATTCAATTAATTCAGGAGAAAAATCATGGCTACCACGACAGAACACGTGCGCTTAAGCAGCGAAAACCCCAAATCATTGCCTTGGTATTTGATCGACTTACCCAAATATTTAAAGGGCTTTGGCTTTTTAACTGTTATGTACATCAGTTTACGATTGTATCAGGGCGCTTTTGCGATAGAACACGGTTTGGATTCCACGGAACCAGCGTTCGAACAATACTGGATGCGGCTGTTTTATATCGAACTGGCGGTGATTGCCGCCGTCGCCAGCGGCTTTTGGGGTTACTTATGGACCACGCGCGACCGCAATCTGGATCAACTGGCACCCAAGGAAGAGATTCGCCGCTATTTCACGTTGACGATGTGGATCAGCATTTACACCTTTGCCGTGTACTGGGCGGGCAGTTATTTTGCCGAACAGGACAACTCCTGGCACCAGGTGGCAATCCGCGATACGCCGTTTACCGCCAATCACATCATCGAGTTTTATTTCAATTTCCCGCTCTACGTGATCCTGGGCGGCTGCGCCTGGCTGTATGCCAGAACCCGCTTGCCTTTGTACGCCAAAGGCATTTCCTTGCCATTGACCTTGGCGGTGTTCGGACCCTTCATGATTTTGGTCAGCGTCGGCTTCAACGAATGGGGCCATACCTTCTGGTTTAGAGAGGAATTCTTCGCCGCGCCGATTCATTGGGGCTTTGTGATAGGTGTTTGGTTTGCATTGGGTGTCGGCGGTATCTTACTGCAAGGGGTAACCCGACTGATTGAACTGCTGGACAAAATCGAAGACGCCGAATAAGTCTGCTTACTATTAACCCGGCCCTTAAATACCGTTCGTCCTGAGCCCTTCGGCTGCGCTCAGGAGAGCCTTGTCGAAGGATGCGCCACATCAGGCTTCGACAGGCTCAGCCCGAACGGTGTACCAGTGTTCGATGGGGCCGGGTTAACAATGAATAATCGCTTCCCGTCCACCCTTCGACAAGGCTCTCCTGAGCGCAGCCGAAGGGCTCAGGGCGAACGGTAAAGCCTATATGTGCCCCGCTTTAAACGGAAAGCCTCACAATTAAAACCACACGACCATGTTTCAGCCAAAGTCCGATGTCATCATGCCCAAGAGTCGTTCCGATTCAGTTCACTATGCCTGGGTAGTTCTCGCGGTCACGTTTCTGTGCTTGTTTGTTGCATCGGCGCTGCGTTCTGTTCCAGGGATCATCATGATGTCCCTGGAACAGGAGTTTGCCTGGAACAGAGAAACCATTAGCGGCGCGATTTCAGTCAACCTGCTGTTATTCGGCCTGGCCGGTCCCTTTCTAGGCCGATTGATGGATGTCTACGGCGCTAAACGGATCAGTGTTATCACGTTGATTTTGTCGGTAGCAGGCGCCGGTGGCAGCGTTTTTATGCAGGAATCCTGGCAACTGTATTTATTTTGGGGATTGCTGATTGGCGCAGGTTCGGGCGGCACTTCCATGATTATGGGATCGGCGTTGATCAATCGCTGGTTCCATAAACACCGGGGGCTAGCATTAGGCATATTGGGGGCCGCCTTTTCCTCCGGTCAGTTGGTGTTTACCCCGGTGCTAATGCAGATCAATGTTCATGATGGCTGGCGCGCGGCGACGCTGTTTATCGCCGTGGCGTTAGGTTTGGTGGCTTTACCGTTGGTGATGAAATTTTTAAGAGACGATCCCGAATCCAAAGGCCTGTCGGCCTATGGCTACCATAGGGTTCACGGAACAGTGCTTAAGCCTGATCAAAATCCCATGCGCTCGGCCATGCGCAGTCCGCAGTTCTGGTTGTTGGCCTTGAGTTTTGGCATTTGCGGATTAACCACCTCCGGCTTATTTCAAACTCATTTGATTCCACACGGCATCGAACACGGCTTCACCGAAATGACCATGGCAATGTCGTTAGGGGTCATGGGCGCGGCCGATGTGTTCGGCACCATTTTATCCGGCTGGTTATGCGACCGGTACGGCAAGCGCTGGCCGCTGGCGTTTTATTACGTCGTCAGAGGCGCAACGCTGATACTGCTGCCCAGCATCGATACGACCGGGCAGTTAATGCTGTTCTCGATTATTTACGGCATGAATTGGTTGTCGACCATTCCGGCAACCTCGGCCTTGACCGCAGATTTATTCGGCAAACAAAACGTCGGTGTGGTTTTCGGCTGGATTTGCTTTGCTCATCAAATCGGAGCGGCCATTGCCGCCTACAGTGCCGGGTACGTCCATAGTCTGATCGGTGACTACCACCTAGCTTTTGTGGCGTCCGGCCTGTTTGCTTTTGTTGCAACCGGCATCGTTGTTTTTATAAAAGAACCCGGCGGCTAAAAATGAAAATATTGCTGACATAGGCTCAAATGAGGTGACTGGCAGCATGGCTCGTAACAAGACGCTCAAGTGCAGATGTAATTTCCCGCCGGCGGTCGGTGTTTCTTGTAAGCGAGCGTTTAAAACGATGGTGGAGAGGCGGGGACGGGTTAGATGGGGCAATGCGAGCGGATCGGACGGTGCCATCGTTTGAGGGTGGCGGGCGGCCAACCCTCGAATGCAAATAGCCCGGAAAGCCGCCCGTCTGGGCTGATTTCCGGGCGAGGCGGTTTTATTCTCTAACCCGGATCAAGTCGTGGCAACTTTTGCACGACGCGCCGAGTTTACCGAATTGCGCTTTGATATCCGCAACATCGCCGTCGTCGGCGACCTTTTGCAATTCGTTGGCTTCCTTAATAAAAGTGGCTTCCAGTTCTTTGACTTCCGCTTGTTTTTGAAAATATTCCGGCTTCAGACGGGTGGGTTTCCAGCCGGTGCCTTGATCGGTGCCGGGGCCGTACAACTGTTCCAGAATGCCGGAATTGGCGGCGGCCGCGATGGCGTTGGCGGCGGCTATCACTTGATCTTTGTTGAAGGTTTCCGGGTGATCGACGGCCTGAGCCTTGATTTTCGCGGTGTTCCAGCCCAGGAAGGAATAGGCGGATTGGCGGAAACGGATTTGTTCTTCTATCGGCCCGGCCAGTGCCGCCGTGGTGACGGCGCTCAGCGCCAGTGCGATAGCCAGTTGGGATTTCATGCGTTGCTCCTATGGGTGATAAAAACTCGGTGTGGGGTTTCGTTCGGTGAAGCCGGGCCTGCGCCTCAGCGTCCGCCGGCTTGCGCCGACCGCACGCCGGCCAACGGCGGCAAATAGCGCAAGGGGTCGCCGCCCCAGACGCTCCAGACCACCGTCGCGGCGATCAGCAAACTGGCGGTCAGCCGCAAGACGCCGGCCGGACGTGCGTCGGCCGGGGCCAGCGAGCGGGGCAGGCGCTTCTTGCCGGTCAGCATCGGCACGACCAGATCGGCTTTTTTGACGCGTTGGTAAAACGCAATCGCCGCGACGTGGGCGCCGACTAAAAACAGCAGGACGTTAACGCTACGGATATGCCAGCCGCTGAGTTTGTCGCTGAAATCCTTGTCGATCAGATCGAACAGCGGGCCTTCGAAAGCGATGTCGTCGTTGGCGAACAAACCGGTACCGACCAGCACCGCCAACACCGTCAGCAACGCGAACACCGCCAGCGCGCCGGCCGGATTGTGACCGACGCCTTGCCAGTCGCCCCGGACGTAAGCCAGCAGGCGGGACAGCGTCGGGAAAAAGTTGACGAAGCGGGCGTGGGTATTGCCGACAAAGCCCCAGAGTAGGCGGAACACCACCAGGCCGAGGGTCAGGCTGCCGAAGCGGCCGTGCCAGTCGGTCCATTCGCCGCCGGCCTTGCCGGTCAAATAGGCACCGGTGACCGCCAATACCAACAGCCAGTGAAACAGCCGCAACGGCCAATCCCAGACATGTACTTCCACTTTCACGTGAACCTCCGCGCGTTAGCTGTCGCGTAAATAAGCGTTGAAGAAGGCGACGGTCCGGTCCCAGGCCAGTTTGGCGGTACCGGCGTCGTAACGCGGCGTCGTGTCGTTGTTGAAACCGTGCTGGACGCCGGCATAGGTATAGGCTTCGTAATTGGTGCCGGCCTTTTGCAGGGCCGCTTCGAAGGCCGGCCAACCGGCGTTGATGCGGTCGTCGACACCCGCGTAGTGAATCAGCAAGGCCGCCTTGATCATGGCGACATCCTCGGCCGGCGGCTGGGCGCCGTAGAATGGTACGCCGGCGGCCAAGTCGGGCAATCGGGTCGCTAGGAAATTGACGATGCCGCCGCCGTAACAAAAGCCGACCGCGCCGAGTTTGCCGTTGCCGCCCGGCAGCTTTTTCAGGGCTTGCGCGGCGGCCAGAAAATCGTTTTGGGTTTTGGCTTTGTCCAGTTTCTGGAACAGTTCCCTGGCCTTGTCTTCGTCGCCCGGATAGCCGCCCAGCGTGAACAGTGCGTCGGGCGCGAAGGCAATGAAGTTATCCAGCGCCAGTCGGCGGGCGATATCTTCGATATGCGGGTTCAGCCCGCGATTTTCGTGGATGACCAACACCACCGGCAGTTTGCCCTTGGCGTTGGCCGGTTGCGCCAGATACCCGCGCACCTTGCCGTTGCCCTGCGGCGACGGGTATTCCAGGTAACTGGTTTTGATGCGCGGATCGTTGCCGGCCACCTGCTGGGCTTGGGCGAAGCGCGGGTTCAGCGCATCCAGCAAGGCCTCGGCGGTCAGGCCGAGCAGGGCGTATTTGGGGACCGAGGACAGGAACTCGCGGCGGGAAATATCGCCGTGGACGTATTCGTCGAATTTTTTCAAGGCTTCCGGGTGGAAGTCGTTGGCGGTTTGGCGCGCCATGCAGCGTCTCCTAAAAACAAAAAGCCATCCCGGCGCCGGCCCAATGTCGTTAAGTTAAGCCGTTCGTGGTGAGCTTGTCGAACCATGAACGGCTTAACCATTCGCCCTTCGACAAGCTCAGGACGAACGGTCAAACGGCATTAGGGGCTGGCCGGGGTGGGAGGTGCGGTTATTGGGGAGCGGTCAATACCGCCAGTTTGGTGACGCCGGCCCGTTCGATCGCGGCCATCACCTTGGCGACGACGCCGTATTGCACGCCGTCGTCGGCATTCAGGTTCAGCGCCAGTTCCGGATCGGCGGCCTTGCGGTTTTTCAATTCGGTTTCGACCGCATCGACCGCGTATTCCTGTTTGTCGATGAAGACTTTGCCGGTGGCGTCCACGCTCAGGTAGACGGCGGCTTTTTCCTCGGGCGGCGCGGTTTCGGCGGTCTTGGGCAGATTCACGTGGACCGCGTTGGTCAACAGTGGGGCGGTGACGATGAACACCACCAGCAGCACCAGCATCACGTCCACCAGCGGGGTGACGTTGATTTCACCCATCACGTCGTCGTCGCCGCCGTTGTCTTTGGTATTGATGGCCATTAAGCGTGCGCCTCCTTCGCGATTAAGTCTTCATGAGCGGCATCGCGGGTTTTTTTGCCGCCGCCGATTTCAGTCAGTTTGGCGGGCTTCGCGGCGCTGGCGCGCTCGATGACGAAGGCGTTTTTCAGGGCCAGATGCACGAAGTCGATCGCGAAGTCGTCCAGGAAGGCCCAGATCACTTTGTTGCGGCGAATGAAGAAGTTGTAGCCGACCACCGCCGGTACCGCGACCGCGATACCGACCGCCGTGGCCACCAAGGCCTCGCCGATCGGGCCGGCGACCACTTCCAGACTGGCCGAGCCGCTTTTGCTGATGTTGGTCAGCGCGCCCATGATGCCCCACACCGTGCCGAACAGTCCGACGAAGGGCGAGATGCTGCCGATGGTGGCCAGCACGGCCAGGCCGCTTTCCAACGAGCCGCGCTCTTTTTGCATTTGCTGGCGCAGACGACGATCCAGCAGCTCCTGGCGGTCCCAAGTGTGTTCCAAATCGTGGGTCGAGGCGCCGCTGTCGGTTTCGATCAAGGTCGAAAATCCGATGCCCGCCACGCGGGCCGCCGGGCCCTGCTGGTCCTGGAATTGGGCGGCGGCCTGAATGTCCGGCGCGCCCCAGAAGCGCTTGCTGAAATTGCGGTTGTGGTAGGAAATCCGGATGTGCTGGATGCCCTTGATCAGGATCAGCGCCCAGGTGATCACGGACGCGCCGATCAGAGTGTTCAAAGTGCCGTCAACGATGACGGAGGTGGCGATATCGGACATGAAGTACCTCAAGATAAGTTAAAAGTAATCGGAACGGTCACGTAGCCGGCGACCGGCGTGTCGCCGCGCTTGGCCGGTACGAAGGACCATTTGGAAACGGTTTTGACCGCCGCGTCGTCCAGTACCGCTTGGCCGCTGGATTTGACGACGCTGACGCTATCCGGCTTGCCGTTGGGTTGAACGTGGACCTTCATCAGCACTTTGCCTTCCCAGCCGCGTTCCTGAGCGATTTCCGGGTATTCGGGCGGCGGATTGTTCAGGTAGTCGGCGCCGGCAGTCGGCGGCGTGATCTTTTCCTCGACCACCGGCGCCGGCGGTGCCGGTGGAGCAGGAGTCGGCGCGGCGTCGACGATAGGCGCCGGCGTCGGATCGGGTACCGGCGCTTGCTGGACAACCGGCTTCAACACCGGCTTGGGTTTTTCCTTGGGCGGCTTGAGCGGCACGACCTTGGGCTTGGGCGGCGGCGCTTGCACGATCGGCGGCGGCACCACCGGGCGCGGCCGGCTCAAGGTAATTTGCACCTTGGGTTCCGGCTTGGGCGGTTCCACGAAATCCTGCTCCAGCGACGCGCCGCGAAATTGGTCCATCGCCGCGCTGTGAATCAGCACCGATAGCACGCCCAGCAAGACATAGTCGAACCATTTGTGGTCGCTGGTCGCGCTACGGTATTGAAAGCCTTGCAAAGCGCCGGCCAGCGGATTCAGCGCCAGCTCGCCGGCCGCCGCGCCGGTCGGCTCCAGCGGTAACAAACCGCCGGCCTGCCAGTTCGACCCGGCCGCGAGCGGCTGGAAATGGTGGCGTGTCGCGAAAAGATTGCTCATGTCGATATTCCTCGTTCATCGGTACGCATTGCTGTGAAAGTCGGCGCGGGGCTGGGTTCTCTGGCGGAGACCTTGCCGGTACCCGACTCGCCGGGCGTTAGCTCGTTCGACGCGGCGCGTATCAAGCACCACCGCATCGGCGCGGATTTCGGCCGACTTCGCAACGACTTTCGCACGAGGCGTGCCAGCTTGCGCGAATCGCCGCCGAGAGGATGGGTTTTGTTCGGCGAGTTTGGCAGCAAGGCATTGATTTCTAATGGATACTTTATCCTTGGCCGCCGCCGCGCCCACGGTGCCGGACGACACGGTGGAGCGGATCGCGGCTGGGTTCGGTGCTGAACAGGCACCAGATTTTTGGTCTTTCTGTTTGTTGGGTGTTGCTGGATCAACAGTTGCTCGAATCGGGGCTGTTTGACCGAATGAGGTCTGGTCGGTCGCGAATTTAAGCGCCCGGCGCGGGACAGGTTTGGTCGCCGCTAAAGCGCCGCCCATCTGAAAATGTCGGAAATATGCCCGCCAAGCGGTATTGCCCAATCGTGCGCTATTTCGCTAAAACACAAATTCGCTCGTGGGAGCGGTTTCAGCGGCGATTGAGGCCGGCCGGGGTTGGGCAAGGACTTAAAGCACCTCGCGCGCGGCAAGCCAAACATGGGCAACGCATCGGCCCGCCATCCCCGCGCTGTAAGTTGTTTATCTGTAAATTCGATTTAATTTTCGAAAATTAACGTTTTATTCGCTATATGACCGGCTTGTATATTGATTCCGGAACAAGAATCACCGTTTTGCGGGTTTCGAACCGTTGCTCGAAAGTGCCGCGGCATCGGTGCCGGCATGTGCGCGGCGCGAAGGCGCGGTTCGGACGACTTGTGAACTATTTGATATGCGATGCAACGCTAGCCGGAATCCGGGGGACTTATGACTTTATTGGCTTTTGACGAACAACAATCGCGCTCGCTGGCCTTGTCGGTCAGGGCTAGCGCGTTGGTCTTCGAAGACCCGGTATCGCGGCGCTTGCTGGAACAGATCGAACGGATCGCGCCCAGCGACGCGACGGTATTGATCATCGGCGAAACCGGCACCGGCAAGGAGCTGGTGGCCCGGCATATTCACGCCTTGAGCAAGCGCCACCGGGAAACCTTCGGCGCGTTGAATTGCGCGGCCTTGAGTGAAAACCTGATCGAGAGCGAATTGTTCGGCCACGAGCGCGGCTCGTTTACCGGCGCGCTGTCCACCAAGTTGGGCTGGTTCGAGACCGCCAACAAAGGTAGCTTGTTTCTGGACGAAGTCGGCGACTTGCCGCTGGGTTTGCAAGCCAAATTGCTTAGGGTCCTGCAGGAACGCGAAGTGGTCAAGGTCGGCTCGCGCCATCCGGTGCCGGTGGACGTACGCATCATCGCCGCTACCAACGTCAATCTGGAAGACGCGGTCGCCGCTCAGCATTTCCGCGCCGATTTGTATTACCGCTTCAACGTCGCGACGATCCAGTTGGCGCCGTTGCGGGAACGGCCGGGCGATATCTTGCCGCTGACCGAACATTTCCTGAAGATATATGCCGATCGCCTGGGTTACGGCGACGTCAAACTGACCCCGGCAGCCGAAGTGGCGCTGTTGAATTACGACTGGCCCGGCAATATTCGAGAACTGGAAAACGCCGTGCATCGAGCCTTGCTGGTGTGCCCCGGCAATCGGCTGCGGCCGGAGGACTTCAAGTTGTCCGGGGTGCGTGTCGCCGAGCAAAGTCCGTCGATTTCGACGGTCTCGTTGGAAAACGCGCTGCAGCGTTTGTTCGACCAGACGCCGCCCAAGTTGTTTGAAATCATCGAGGAAACCGTGATTCGCTCGGCTTTCGAATACTGCGAGCGGAATCAGGTGCAAACCGCCAAAATGCTGGATATCAGCCGCAACGTGCTGCGCCACAAATTGGGCTTGTACGGCATGCTGCCCGCCAGCCGTCGGGTCAGCGAGCAGGAAGTCGCTTAAGTCATTCTCCGCGGTTCGACGCCGGTGGCGAGCCCGTACATCCCGGACCGATCAACTTCAAAGGTGTTGGCTGGCGTGTTGACATCCGGCGTGCGGGTCTACGGTTGAGAGTATGTCGGTCGGCATTTTGCGCGGCAGGTCGGGCCTAGATAACACAATCAGAAGCGCGGCGACGATGACGGCATATCGGCGGCGGAGAGCTATTTGGACGATCCGCACGGCGCTTGGGTTTGAGCGCAGGCCGGCGGTGGTGCAGGGCCTCGGTCGGTGGGCGGTCGCTCAGCACGTGCTGCCGATACGGCAGCAGGCGGCGGGTCAGCGGCTGCGGTCGTCGAGATCCGCGTAGAGAGTGTCCACCAGCGTCTTAAACCAACGCGGGCGAAACAGCGATACGTACAAGCCGATCGAACTGGTGATCGGAATCGGGCCGATGCTGAAGACCATGAACAGGATGAAGACCAGCGCGCATTTGATCCGGGTCGAGGTGGATGGGGTCATCGGCGTTCTCCGAAGTGGTCGATGTGACCGGGACACTACGCCGGACGCCAGCGAATAGCAAGCGGCGCTTGGTTTCAGACCTCGGCCCACATTCTGAGCAGGTTGTGGTAACAGCCGGTCAGATTGACGGCGGGCGCGGTATCGCCGCGCGTGGCGCGCAGTTCCAGGATGGCCATATCCATCTCGAACAGCAAGCGGCGCTTTTCGGTCTCGCGCACCATGCTTTCTATCCAGAAGAAACTGGCAATACGCGCGCCGCGAGTCACCGGTTCGACCCGGTGCAGGCTGGAGCCGGGGTATAGCACCATGTCGCCGGCGGCCAGTTTCACGGTGTGTCGGCCGTAAGTATCTTCGATGACCAGTTCGCCGCCGTCGTAACTGTCCGGATCGGTCAAAAACAGCGTGGCCGACAAGTCGGTGCGCACCCGTTGGCCGGTGACCGGACAATGGCGGATCGCATTGTCGATGTGGTCGCCGAAGGTATTGCGCTCGCCGGCGTAGCGGTTGAACAGCGGCGGGAAAATTTGCTTGGGCAGGGCCGCCGACAGAAACAGCGGGCTTTGGTTGAGAGCGTCCCGCACGATGGTCCGCAGCGCCTGGCTTTGCGGACTTTGTTCCGGCAGCTGATCGTTGTTTTTAACTTGAGCCGATTGGCTGCCGGCGGTAATCCGGCCGTCGGTCCACGGCGCGTCGGCCAACAGTTCTCGGCATTGTTGCAAGGCCTGGACCGACAGCACTTCCGGTATTTCGATCAGCATCGCTTAGCCGCCTATCGCTTGCAGGATAAAAAAGGTCGCGAGAGTTAACGAGCCGAAACCCAGCCCGGCGGCGGCCAAGCGGCTGCCGTGCAGGCGGGTCCAAAGCAGCGTACCGGTCAAGCTCAGCAAGATCAGGCCGCCGGCCAAGGTATCGATCAACAATACCCAACCGACCCCCATGCCGGTGCCTTTGTGCAGATTGTTCAAGGTTTGCAACAGGTTCGCGTCGCTTTGCTTAACCGTGACGAAGGCGTTGCCTTCCCAATAGTCCGCCGACAACAGGTGCTGCGGGTTGCGGATGTTGATTTGCCAGGACGCCGGTTGTTGAACCGGCTGATCGTGCCAAATCAGGGTTCGGGCCGGTTCGCGGCGGATTCGGGCGAGGTGGGTGTCCACGCTCAAGGTTTGCCCCAACCACGCGGCCAGCGCCTTCGGGTCGGCGGGGCGGGGGTCGGGCAGCGCCAACTGGATTTCCCGAGGCTCCATGCGGCCGATCGGAATTTTCATCACGTCGCGGTGGTTCAGCAGGATGCCGGTAAAGCCGAACAATAGCCCCAGCGAGGCGCCCCACAGACCGAACCAGGCGTGGGTGCGGCGCAGCCATTTTAAAAAAGCGCCGCGCGAGAGCGAGTGGGGCAGGAATAAATAGCCGCCGTTCGGCTTGTGTTGCGGGCGGCGAGCTGGCGTTGCGGTGGTGTCGGCGGTGGTATTCATGGGCGGGTCGTCGTTAAATTGGAAAGGTTTGCGGATGCCGCCGCCGAACTCGGGTTGTCGAGCATTCGGCGGCGGCAAACAGGCGTATCTTGCGCCGGTCGGGCTGAATTAATACTTAAAACCGACCGTCAATTGTCCGGACACCGGCGTGCCGGGCAAGGCCGAGTTGGTTTGGCCGGATTCGTAATAGACGGTGTCGGTCAGATTGAATACGTTGAGCTGCACGTCGTAATGCTTTTGGTGGTAGGCCACCACCGCATCCAGGCGGGCGTAACCCGGCAATACCGCTTCGTTGACGCTGTCGGCATACCGATGGCTCGCGTAATACACTCCGCCACCGATTTCCCAGTTGTCGGTCAAGTGGTAGGTGGTCCAGGCCACCCCGCTGTGTTCCGGGACGTTCGTCGCGGTCATGCCTTCATAGGACTTCACCTGGCCGCTCACCGAGCCGGTGGCGGTGGTGTTGGATTTGATAATTTTCGCATCCAAATAGGCGTAGGTCAGCGACACATCCCATTTCGGTAGGATTTCGCCGGCCAGACCGGCTTCGAAGCCGTCGGTACGCTGTTCTCCGGCCAGCACTTGCAAGGCGGAGTCGAGCGGCGACGTGGTGCGGGCATTGGTCTTTTCCAAGCGGAATAACGCGGCGGTGGCCGAGAGCTTACCGTCGAACAAGTCGAATTTGGCGCCGATCTCGTAGTTGTTGTTTTGTTCGGGCGGCAGGTTGGCATTGTTCGCCGTTAGACTAAGGCTTTCGGCCGATGGGTTGAAGGATTTGCCGTAACTGAAATAGTAGGATTGCCAATTGGCCGGTTGCCAGACGATGCCGCCGCGCGGACTGAATTGGCTGTCGCTGCGCGAAAAGTTCAATACGCCGAGCCTGTCGTCTTGCTGGGCATCGAACACGTCGTAGCGAGTGCCGCCGAGCAATTTGATTTGCGGGGTGATGTCGAACTGATCCAGCACGTAGCCGGCATAGGTTTGGGTATGCGTCAAGCGGTTGGTCGCCAGGGTTCCGCTGAAATCGACCGCCGTCAGCGGCGTACTGGCCGTCAATATTGGGTCGAAAATCGAGACTGGAAACGTGGTTGTGGTGCCGTTGGCGCGCGTCGAGTTTTTCGACTTGAAATCGTATTCCTCCCAGCCGAATTCGCTGCCGAACATCAGAATATTGTTATGCCCGAACAGCGGTTTTTTATAGACGAAGTCGGTCTGGTTGTAAACGTTCTCCTGCGTGTTGAGGCGCAAGGCTTGAGTGCGGTTTATCGTCGGCGCTGCGCCGGCCGAGGCATTGCCGTTATATAGGTGCGTCAGATAGTTGCGCTCGTAATCGCCGTAGCGGACGGTGTTTTTGACCGAAAAATCGCTGGAAAAACGATGAGTCAGCGCCACGGTGGCCACATTGACATCGGTGTCCAACATCCGATTGTTGACGAAGCCATAATAAGTGTTGATTGGTACGCCTGCCGGCCGTCCTTTGTACATCGGCACGCCGTAGTCGAATACGCCGTCTTCCTGTTGATGGAGCAAATTCAAGGTCAGGTCGGTATCGGCGCTGATGTCCCATTTGAACGACGGCGCGATGCCCCAGCGGTTGCTGTAGTTGTAGTCGCGGTAGGAATCGGCGTCCTGATACATCACGTTCAAGCGCGCGGCCAGGTCTTGATACTTGGTTTCGGCGTCGATCGCGGTCCGCTTGAAGTCGTACAAACCATAGGTGAAGCTGCCGCTGACGCCGGTCTTGCCTGTCGGTTTCTTGAAGACCTGATTGATCACGCCGCCGGTGGCGCCCCGGCCGAACAAGATCGACGAAGCGCCTTTCAGCACTTCGGCGCGCTCGATGAAAAAAGTATCGCGGTTGTATTGGCCGTTGTCTTTCACGCCGTCCAAATATTGGTCGGAATTGGCGGCGAAGCCGCGCAGCGTGATCGAGTCGCCGGTGCGGCCGCCTTCGCCGGCGGCGATCGTCAAACCGCTGACGTTGCGCAACGCATCGCGCAAGTTAAAGGCGTTCTGCGATTCGATCAATTCTTTCTTGACGACGCTGATCGATTGCGGAATGTCGCGGATCGCCATTTCGGTTTTGCTGCCGGTGGTCGAGGTATCGGCCTTGAAGCGGCTCGTCGGTTTGTCGCGTCCGGCTTTGACCTTGACGTCGTCGAGGACGATTTCCTGCTCGCTATCGGCGGTCTGGCCGGCCGGCGGTTCGGCTAACGCCATGCCGCTCAAGGCGGCGCCAAGCGGCAACAAGGCGCCCAGTCGCCATTTGGCGGCACTGGGCTGGTTTCGGTTTGGATGGGTATCGGGCATAAGTTCCTCTGCAATTGGCATCAATGTGGTTGGCTGCCTGGCGAGGAACGCTGGGTGGCTAGAGTATTCGCGGCCCGAATCGGCCTATCGTCTCAAGGTCGGTCCGGGCAAAATTTTCATCACAATTACACCCGGTGAAATAGGGAATCAATTGCTTTCAAATAATAACGATTCTCATTTTATGGGGTTTTCCCGGCTTGTCAACCGACTTAGGCAGGTGCCTTCCGGGCTAATATGACGGCTGGAATACGGCGAATGAGCTTGGCGGGGGAGGTCAAAGCGTCCTTGACCGGATCCCTGTCAACTGTATTGGGGGTCGTGTTTGGGTTGACCAAAACCGTAACATTCCGAGTGTTTTTCCCTATTCCCAAGGGATTTTTCCACATCGAACGTCGAATATCGCCAACCTGAGTAATGGCTATTCTTTCAGCGGACTGGCTTCGCACTTTGCGAGCCGCAACGGCATTGCTTATTGAACGCGAATAGACCGTTTCATTAGAGGAGGCAAAAAAATGTCTTTACGTCTTAAATGAGAATAATTATCATCTAGTCAACTTCTCAAATTGCCCTGTCACCGTGAAAAGATTTTTCTCATTTTTCAGCAAGACGGAAAGCGTCAAGCTCGCGATAGCGCCAGATGTGTTGGCGGTATTGGTGGAGAAGGGCGAATTGCACGCTACCGATTTCCGCTGTCTGGATTTGGGCTCGAAACAAATCGTCTGGAAGATGTTTTTATCGCTGGCGGTCGCCAAACTTTGCGACCGGCAAACCCGCCACACCTGATTTTTATCAAACCCGAGGAACGACCGATGAGCAAGAAACCCTGTAATCACGAATACCTGGCCGCCACCGAATTCGGCAAGGCGCAAATTTGCCGGGAATGCGGCGTCGTACACTTGCACGTGCAGAATTTGACAATGCGCTTCGAAGTCGCCGATTTTCTTGGATTGGCCGATACGCTGGCCGATGCAGCAATCCAGGCTAGAACCGGCGGAGACAAGGATAAGGCCAAGCTCTCGGCATTTACCGTCATCAAATCAAGCCAGCGCTTGAATTAGGCCTGGCTGATGCGCTACCACCCGCAAGCGTTGATCGTCGCGGCCTTGTCCGCGGCAATCGGCTCCAGCTTCGTCGTTAACATTCTGTTCCGGGAAACCCGCGCGAAGATCCTTGCCGCATTGGCTAGCGATGCCGCGCCCATTGTCTGGCTGGCCTTGCTGTCCGCGCTGATTGCATTGGTGTTTTTCGTGAAAGCCAACAAATCCATCATAGACAAGGTCTTGAGCGGCCGGGCGACGCCAGCCGAAGTCTGGCGTTCGTTCGTCAAGCCCGGCGCCACCCAATTCCGCAAGCGCGATTAGATTATCCCGGCGGACCTCGCCCGCCGGAATTGCTGCCTACCAGTTATAACGCAAACCCGCTAACACGTTGCGGCGGTCGCCGTAGTAGCATGAGCCTTCGCCGCAAGTCGCGACGTACTCGCGGTCGAACAAATTGCTGATATTCACGCCCAGCCGGGCGCCGCGCAGGCGGCGGTCCAGTTTGCCCAATTCGTAATGCACAGAAGCGTCGATCAGCGTGTATGACGGCGCTTTTTGGCTGTTGCTCAAATCACCGTAATTGCTGCCGGTATAGCGCACGCCGCCGCCCAGGCCCAATCCTGCCAGCGCACCGCTCGGCTGGGTGTAATCCAGCCACAGCGAGCCTTGCGTTTCCGGCGTGTAGCTAAGTTTCTTGCCGAGTTGGTTGGCCTCGTTGGTTTTGGTGACTTGGCTTTCGATCAGCGCCAAGGCCGCCGTAACGTCCAGGCCCATCTCCAAGCGGGCCTTGCCTTCCAGTTCGATGCCGCGCGAACGCGCCGCGCCGGTCTGGATGCTGAAGCCGACGTGCGCCGGGTCTGGGTCCGGCGTCACTACGTTTTGCTGGGTCAACTCGAATGCGGCCAGCGTAATCAAGGCGTTGACACCGGGCGGTTGGTATTTGACGCCGATTTCGAATTGCTGACCGGTGGTGGGTTTGAACGGCGTGCCGGTGAAGGTGCTGCCGGCGGTGGGCTCGAAAGACTCGGAATAATTGAAGTAGGGTGCGACGCCGCTATCGAACAAATAGCTTAAACCGGTGCGGTAGGTAAACGCGGCGTCGTCCTGGCTGCTGCCGGAGTAGCGGGGCTTGGCGTAATCGACGCTGTCGGTATCCGCATCGTAATAGTCGGTGCGCAAACTGGTGTTGCTGGCCCAGTCGTAGCGTACCCCTATCGTCGCGATCCATTGCTTCCATTGGATTTGGTCCTGGCCGTACAAGCCGATCTGGTCCTGCTGCTGGTTGACCAAAGTCTCGATTTGCGGCGCGGCAAACGGCTGGCCGTACACCGGGCTGTACATATCCAGGTCGCTGGGGGAACCGAAACCGCGTTGGCGGTCGCCGTTGATTTGGCGAAAATCCAAACCCAACAACGCCGTATGCCGCACATCGCCGATGGCGAAATCGGCTTGCGCGTGGTTGTCCAGGGTGAAAGTCCCCGCTTGATCGCGGTACAGCCCGGCCAGCCGGCTGACCGTGCGGTAATCGACCGGCACGCCGTCGTTGTCGGTGACAAAACCCAGCGCAAACGTCACCGGATAGTCGCTTTTGACGTCGGCGTAGCGTAGATTTTGCCGCACGGTCCAGTGTCGATCGAAGCGATGTTCGAAGGCGTAACCGACCGCGAATTGCTCGCGCCGGTAGTGGTCGAAACCGGGTTCGCCGAGGAAGGTGCCGGTCGGCAGTCGGCCGTTGGGATTGCCGGCTACGCTGCCTTGGTAAGGCAGAAACTGCATGGTGTTGCCGGCGTCGTCTTTTTGATAATGGCTCAGAAAAGTCAACGAGGTGTTGGCGTCTGGCTGCCAAGTAAAACTGGGCGCGACGAAATAGCGGTCGTCCTTGCTGAAATCGACCTGGCTGTCGCTGCCGCGGCCCAGCGCAGTCAAGCGGTATAAAAATTGGCCTTGATCGTCGAGCGGACCGCTGAAATCCAATGCTCCCTGCACCCGGCCGAAGCTGCCGCCCAACATTTGCAGTTCGTGAAACGGCTGCGCGGTCGGCCGTTTGCTGACCATATTGATCAAACCGCCCGGCGGATTTTGGCCGTACAACACCGATGCCGGCCCGCGCAGCACTTCGATGCGTTCCAGGCTGTAGGGGTCTATGCGCAGATTGGCGTAGTTGGCTCCGGCCAGCCGGGTACCGTCCAAATATTGCGGGGCGTCGAAGCCGCGCAGATTGAAATAATCGTCGCGGGTGCTGGGCCCGAACATGCCGGTCAACAAGCCCGGCGTATACGCTACCGCTTGGGTGATGTTCTGCGCGGCGCGGGCCGTGAATTCGGCATTGTCGATCACGCTGATCGCCTGCGGCGTTTCGATCAGCGGCGTATCGGTTTTCGAACCGGCCGTGCTGCGCTTGGCGACGTAACCGTTATCCGCCTCGGTTTCCGCTTGCGCTTTAACTTCAATGGCCGGCAGGGTCGTGTCGCTATCGGTTTCGGCGGCGTATGCGCCGGGTTGACTGTGTAAAAAAAGGAGCGTCGCGGCAACTGCCGGCGCGGCACCGTGTGCTTTGGTCAATGACATGGCTTGCTTCACCTTTGGTCGATTTAATAGGTTAGGCTGCCTGGCACGCGGCTGGGTGGCGGTGGCTTGTTGTTACATCGTTTTATTTTCTGTCATTTAGGGCTGGATGCTAAACCGCGCCGGGTTTTCTGCTTCCCGGTCGTGGTGTGCGGTTAGGGAAGCGAACCGCACGGAATAATGTATGCCGTTTCCCGAGCGGTGTGGTTCGCAAGCTTACCGTCGGCGCATGTTATCACCAGAGGCAGGGTGGTCAAAATTGTTCACCATTTAAATCCAGTGGGCTCAAAAATCGTGTCCCTCCAGACTTTCCGTCGAAGGTATTCGCTTAGCCATATTCAAACAATGTCGATTTTAGTTTCACCGGCTTTTGATGACATGCGTCGTCGGATCGGAAGGGAAGAACCGTAGCGCGGTATTATTGTTGGAACCCGGCTGCTTGGAAATCGATGCCCAGTTCCGGCTTGCCGGGCCGATGGTCGGGAAGCCGGGCGGGGTTGGTGCAATGGCGCTGAATCTTGCTTTGTAAGCGATTGGAAAATCCAAGGCTGCCCGTGTGGGAACGGCTTCCGTCGCGGCGAAAGCCCCTCCTACGTCGGTATTGTTCTGCGTCGGGGCGAATTCCGGTTGGTGGTCGCTAAGACGCGGAATACACCGGAAACCGCTTGCACAAAGCCGAGACTTTTTCCCGCACCGAGGCAATCACGCTGTCGTCTTCCAGGTTGTCCATCACGTCGCACATCCATTGGGCGATTTCGCGGACTTCGGCTTCCTTGAAGCCGCGCGTGGTTGGGGCCGGGGTGCCGACGCGGATGCCGCTGGTGACGAACGGCGATTGCGGGTCGTTGGGTACCGCGTTTTTGTTGACGGTAATGTGGGCGCGGCCCAGCGCGGCGTCGGCGGCTTTGCCGGTAATGCCCTTGGGGATCAGCGACACCAGCATCAAATGGTTGTCGGTGCCCCCGGATACCACGTCGTAGCCGCGTTCGATAAACACCGCAGCCATGGCGCGGGCGTTTTTGACCACTTGTTCCTGATAGGCTTTGAATTCCGGCGTCAAGGCTTCCTTGAAGGCCACGGCTTTGGCGGCGATGACGTGCATCAGCGGGCCGCCCTGAATCCCGGGGAAAATGTTGGAGTTGAGTTTTTTCTCCAGTTCCGGATTGGATTTGCACAAAATCAAACCGCCGCGCGGGCCGCGCAACGATTTATGGGTGGTGCTGGTGACCACGTCGGCGATCGGTACCGGATTGGGATACAGGCCGGCGGCGACCAGGCCGGCGACATGAGCCATGTCCACCACCAAGTACGCACCAACCTTGTCGGCGATGTCGCGGAAACGCTGCCAGTCCCAGATACGGGAATACGCCGAGAAGCCTGCGATGATCATTTTCGGTTTGTGCTCCAGCGCCAAGCGTTCGACTTGCTCATAGTCGATTTCGCCGGTGGCTGGGTTTAGGCCGTATTGAATCGCGTTGTAGATCTTGCCGGAAAAATTGGGTTTGGCGCCGTGGGTCAAATGGCCGCCGTCGGCCAGACTCAAGCCCAGGATGGTGTCGCCGGGTTGCACCAAGGACATGAAGACCGCCATATTGGCTTGCGAACCGGAGTGCGGCTGGACGTTGGCGTAATCGGCGCCGAACAAGGCCTTGGCGCGGTCTATGGCCAGTCGCTCGACGACGTCGACATATTCGCAGCCGCCGTAATAGCGTTTTTCCGGATAACCTTCGGCGTACTTGTTGGTCAGCAAGGTGCCTTGAGCCTCCAGCACCCGCGGGCTAGCGTAGTTTTCGGAGGCAATCAATTCGATGTGATCTTCCTGGCGGCGGCGTTCGTTTGCGATTGCCTGGTTCAGCTCGTCGTCAAAGCCGGCAATGGTCATCGATGCGTTAAACATGGTTTTCTCCTAATCAGGTTCGAGTTATTCGTTGGGATGCAGCAGCAGGATTTGCAGGTCCGCCACATTGGTGCCGGTGGCACCGGTAATCAGCAAATCGTCGGCCGCTTGCAGCGCGGGGTATGAGTCATTATCGGCTAGCCGTGCCGCCGGGTCGAGACCCGCCGCGCGAATTCTGGTCAAGGTGCCGCCGTCGACGATGGCGCCTGCGGCATCGGTCGGGCCGTCGCGGCCGTCGCTGCCGCCGCTCAACAGCGTCCAGCCGGCTGCCAGACCGATACGCTCGGCGCTAATCGCGAACGCCAGCGCCAGTTCCTGGTTGCGGCCGCCCTTGCCGCTGCCTTGCAAGGTGACCGTGGTTTCGCCGCCGGCGATCAGCGCGGTCGGTTGGCGGATTTGCGTCATCATGGCTTTAGCTTTCAATGCCCATTGCTCGGCGACGGCGCCGGCTTCGCCGCACAATTGCGTGCTGTAAAGCTGGGTTTGATAGCCCTGTTCAGCGGCTCGCCGTAGTGCCGCGTCGACGCTAATCGTGTTGCCGCCGATCAAGGCGTGGCTGGTGCGAATAAACAGTGGGTCGCCGCTTTTCGGGGTTTCCGGGTGCAAGCCTTGCGCGCCTTGTTGTAAATGGCTTTGGACAGCGAGCGGTATTTGCCGGCCGATGCCGAACGAGTCCAGGATTGCAATCGCATCGGCATAGGTGCTGTCGTCGGGGACGGTCGGGCCGCTGGCGATCGCGCTCAAATCGTCGCCCAGCACATCGGAGAGTATCAAGGTATGCAAATCGGCCGGCGCGGCGAGCTTGGCCAGACCGCCGCCCTTAAGTCGGGAAAGGTGTTTGCGCACGCAATTGATTTGGCGGATGTCGGCGCCGCAGGCCAATAGCGCTTGAGTGGTGGTGATTTTGTCGGCCAGCGTGAGCGATTCGGCCGGATAGGGCAGTAAGGCCGAGCCGCCGCCGGACACCATGACCAGCACCAGTTCGCCGGCCTGGGCTTGGGCCAGTCGTCCGGCGACGGTTTTGGCCGCATGCAGGCCCGACGCGTCCGGTAATGGATGGCCGGCACCGAACACCTGGCAGTTTTTCACCAGATCGACGTTATCGTAGTTGGTGACAACGATGCCTTTCTCGGCCAGCCAGGCGTGGGGGATGATTTCCTGGGCGGCATCGGTCATCGCGCAGGCGGCTTTACCGAAGCCGATCAAATGAATGTGCCGCCAGTTGCCGCTACGCAGACCTAAGAATAAGCGCTCGCCGTCGGTTTGCAGATGGCGCTGAACCGCTAGCCGGGGATCGGCGGCGATCACGCCGGCCCGAAAGATTTCGGAGGCTTGCGCGCG
Source organism: Methylomonas sp. LWB (assembly GCF_001856095.1). Taxonomy (NCBI): domain Bacteria; kingdom Pseudomonadati; phylum Pseudomonadota; class Gammaproteobacteria; order Methylococcales; family Methylococcaceae; genus Methylomonas; species Methylomonas sp. LWB. Next base: position 169,515 of record NZ_MKMC01000078.1, on the reverse strand, counting down.
AAAGCGGTTGGCAAGAGCCGGCATGGGCTGGCGGCGCCTGCTTACGCCATCGCTTTGGCGAGGTCGAAAATAATTTCGGCGTCGAAGACCTGTTTGTTGCTTTCGAATAGTTTGGCGATGCAAGCGCGGTGCAACGCCAGTTTCAAGGTGCCGAAGCCGATGGCGCCCCAGATGATCTTGCCGTGGCGCAATTCGCCTCGGTCCATGACTTCGGTGCCGCCGATACCGACCGGCGGGGTGGCGTTGGCGTCGGCGAGGATTTCCAGGTGCGGATTGTCTTGCCAATGCTCGGGCTTGAGCAGTTCGACGCCGGCCGCGCCGGTGGCCAGCACGATATTCGCATCCTTGACCGCCTCGGCGCGGGCGTCCAGGTCGGCAGCCTCGACCGGCGTCAGGTCAACGTCGAAACGCTCCTTCATCGCGAAGCAGGCTTTTTCGGCGTTGAAAATATGCCGGGAGGTAATCGATACTTGCGCGCCTTCCAGAGCCATCATCGCCGCCGCACGTTGGCCGACCGGGCCGGTGCCGGCCAGAACGACCGCTTTCTTGCCTTTCAGGCTGCCGCTACTGGCGATTTTGGCCACCGCCGCCGCCGCCGTGGTGTTGCTGCCGTTGCTGTCCAGCATCACCGATACCTGAAAGCCGGGGAAAAAGTGCTGTTGCACGGCCGCCAACAAGTTCTGTCCCGCTTCCATATTGCTGCCGCCAATGAAAATCGCGGTGTATTTTTTGTCTTTAGGGGCGCGGGTAAAAATGCAGCCGTCCACCAAGGCCCCGACGTTTTCCGGGGTGAGGCCGCCGTGGCCGATGACATGATCGGCGCCGCCGTCGTATGCGACAACGGTATCGAAAACGGAGGGATGGGTATCGGTATCGAATTGAAATAACAACTTTTTCATTAACCTGCCTGTGTATCGGGAAAGAGAGACGCGGCGCGGCGCGGAATCCGGCGGGCCATTATACAGAAAGTTGGCGGTGCCGCTCGAAAACGGCGACGGCGGCTAGGGGCGGGGAATTGCAGTTGTTTGCCCAAATACTTTATGTCATATTGAAAAGTCGAAAGTCGCCCTTCGGCGCGTGGATGACAGTCTAATAATAACGAGGACCGCGGATGAAAACCCCCATCGATATTGCCGTAACCGGGGCGGCAGGCCAAATCAGTTACTCTCTGTTGTTTCGGTTGGCGTCCGGCGAATTGCTGGGGCCGGAGCAACCCATCGTGTTGCGCTTGCTGGAAGTGCCTCAGGCCATGCAAACCTTGCAAGGTGTAGTCATGGAGCTGAACGACTGCGCCTATCCCTTGCTGCAAAAAATCGTCATGACCGACGATCCGAAGGTCGCGTTCGATAATATCGATTATGCGTTTCTGGTGGGCGCCAAACCGCGCGGCCCAGGCATGTTGCGCGCCGATCTGTTGAAAGACAATGCCGAGATTTTCCGGGTGCAGGGCCGGGCGCTGAACGAATACGCCAGTCGCCGCGTGAAAGTGTTGGTGACCGGCAATCCGGCCAATACCAACGCGCTGATCGCGATCAGCAATGCGCCGGACTTGGGGCCGGATTGCTTTACCGCGATGGCGATGCTGGATCACAAGCGAGCGATAGGGCAATTAGCCGAAAAGTGCGGTGTGATCAGCCGCGACATCAAAAACGTCATGGTCTGGGGCAATCATTCCTGCACTCAGTATCCGGATTTGCATCACGCCAAGGTCAAGGGGCTGGATGCGTTGTCGCTGGTGGAACGCGATTGGTTTGTTAACGAGTTCATTCCGACCGTGCAACATCGCGGCACGGAAGTGATAAAAGTACGAGGTCAGTCCAGCGCGGCTTCCGCTGCACATGCGGCGATCGAACACATGCGGATTTGGGCGCACGGCACCGAGATTGACGACTGGGTCAGCATGGCGGTGGCCTCCGACGGCAGTTACGGTATCGAGGAAGGCTTGGTGTATTCGTTTCCGGTGACCGTCGCGGACGGCCGGATTAGCATCGTCAAGGCTCTTGATCTCAACGAATTTAGTTTGGAGCGCTTGCGCTTGAACGAAGCGGAGCTAAAAGAGGAGAGACAGGCTGTCAAACACTTGCTGTAAATTTGGAGTCGGCCGGGGCCGGCTTCCGATCCGGCCGGGCGGCCGCCCGCTGAAGGTGCCGCCATCCGTGGCGGCTTTTGTTAACGCGGTGTTCGGGTGGCGCGACCCTAGGCGCTACCGTTAACTGCAACGCCTATAGAGAACTCAAGCGGCCGACAGGCGACGGCGGTTGACGCCGATCATGCCGGCGATCGCGCTGCCGAACAGCCAGACGGCGCCGGGGACTGGTACCGGTGATGTCGCAAGATCCAATTTGTAGCCCGCGACACCGCTATTCCAGCGGTCGAAACCCACGCCGCCCAGATACAGCGAGTAGACTTTGCCGGCTTCGGCGATAAAGGTGTAGCCGATGGTATCGGTGACGTTGTCGCTATGACCGATATTGGTCAGGCCGGTGGTGCCGAACGGATTTTCGGCGGTAAAGGGTTTTGCCGGAGTGCAACCTGGGCAGTTCCAGGAGCCGTGGTGGCTGTAGTTACCGGTATTGGTATCCATGCCTTCGAACACGGTGACGCCGAAGCGGCTGAACAAACTATTGGTCGTGGACAAGTTGATCGTAACTTTTTGGGTAACGTCGGAGCTGATCAGGCCGATGTCGGTTTGATGTCTCCAACCGGTTGGGCCATTGACAGTGGCTTGGCCTTGCGCATTCAAGCCGTTGTCGTTCCAGGCACCGCCGCCGGTGTCGATTTCAGCTTGCGTGAAGCCGGTAACGGTACCCGCGTACTTGGCGGAATCGGCGGCGGAAATCACCGCGCTGTCGCCTGCTCCGCTCAATTGCACGGCCCAGTTCAAGTGAGAGGAGCCGCTGTAACTATACGGCAGCGCATTGCCGGTGGTGCCTACCCAGGGTACCAATGTACCTTTGTTGCCTTGGCTTTCCGGACCGGTCGCCACGCTGTCAACGTCGGCGCCGTCGAACGTGCGAGTCCAGCCATCGGTCGCGGAAGTATCGGTGGTGGTAAAGGTGTTGTACATCGTTGTGGACGCGGCTGCCGAGCCGCTCAGAGCAGTGCCGGCGATGACCAATCCAATGGCTTTGGCTAATACGGATTTCATAAGACTTACCCTTGTTTTTTGCAAAATAAATTTAAGCGAATCTTGGTTGTCAAGGATCGGCTGATCGGAGCCTTGGCGTTGTTTCGCTTAATACATTAGGCAATCCTTATGCCAACCCCGGAAAGCCATGTAAGACGCGGCTTACAAGCGATCGGGGGTTGTCAAAAATTCTGAAACTGCGGCATATCACGCAGTCATGGCGTGATATGCCGCACTTTTTTAGAGGTAGTTCTCGTAATGAATTGCTGACTCATGTTAGCTGGCCGCTGGTTTTCATCAGGGACAAGGTTACAGGGTATCAGCAAGGACGGCGGCCGAGGGTGCGTTCGAGTCCTTGGGTCGCCGATGGGGGACGTCGATCTACCGGTCGCGCCGCCGGCAAGGCGTTAGAAGTCGCTCGGCCGGTCGTTCGTAGCATGGAACGGGAGAACGCCGTCAACCTTGGAAGGTCGATTTCGCAGCCATCGTGTCAGCACAGGCTTACCGATCGTTTGCCGTAGCGTCGGCCGGCCGATTCGCGAGAGCGCTTTATCGCGCGGTTGTTCGCGGCGCGGCTTCGGTTTGAGCTTGTGCGTCCGGCACGATCTGCCAACCGCCGCCCAGTGCCTTATAGACCGCCGCCAGTGCGGTCGCGGTGGCGGTTTGGCTTTGCGCCAGCAGGTCTTGGTTTGCCAGCAGTTGTCGGTCGGCTTCCAACACCGTCAAAAAGTCGGAGACGCCCTCGCGGTAACGCAAGCGCGCCAACTCGACGGCTTTTTCGCTGGCTTTGGCGGCGGTGGTCAATTCGGCGCGGCGGACTCGCTCCTGGTTATACGCGACCAACGCATTCTCGGTTTCCTCCAGGGCCAGCAACACGGTTTGCTGATATTGCGCCAGACTGGCTTCGCTACTGGCATCCGCGGCCTTGATCCGCGCGTAGACTCTGCCTAGATCGAAGGCCGCCCAACTGATTTTCGGGCCGACCGAATACGATTCCGACCCCGGCGCGACGACATTGGACAAGGTACTGGCTTCCAGCGAAAGATTGCCGACGAAGGTTACGCGCGGGAACAGGTCGGCGGTGGCGACGCCGATTTGCGCGGTCGCCGCCGCCAGATTGCGTTCGGCGATCCGGATGTCGGGCCGACGTTGCAGCAACTGGCCGGGGTCGCCGATCTGAATCGTCTCGGGCGCCGTCGGTAGCGGCTTGTCCGGCGACAGTTCGCCGGTCAACGCATCGGGCAGGCGTCCGGTCAACACGCTCAAGCGGTGGATAGTCCGGCTGATCGCGGCTTCCAGATTGGGTATCGCCGCTCGGGTGTTGGCTAATTGCGCTTCGGCTTGGTTGGTATCCAGTTCGGTGCCGCGGCCGTTGATCAGTCTAACCTGAGTCAATTCCAGTGTTTGGCGTTGGTTTTCGGCGTTGTCGCGGTTGATGGCTAGCTGGTGCTGCAAGCCGCGTAACTCGAAATAATTGCGCGCCACTTCGGCGATTAGACTGACGCCGACATCGCGTAGCGTGGCTTGCTCCGCCTCGGTTTGGTCGTTGCTGGCCTCGACGCCGCGCCGCACCCGGCCGAACACGTCCAGCTCCCAGGACGCGTCGAAACCCATGTTGTACAACTTCAGCTCGCGAGGTACGAAGGCCCGGTTGTTCAGCGCCGAGGTGCTGCGCTTTTGCTCGGTGTAATTGGCGTGGGAAGTCACGGTCGGCAACAGATTTAGGCCGGATTCCAAGTACAAAGCCCTGGCTTGTTCCAGATTGGCGCGGGCGGCCGCCAGGTCGTAATTGTGTTCAACCGCGGTATTGACCAAGTCCTGTAACTGGCTGTCGCCGAATAAGGTCCACCAGTGGACTTCGACATCGCCGGCGGCGAACTGCGGACCCTGGGCATTGGCGAAGCCGGCCGGCAGTTCGGTGGTCGGCGTTTGGTAATCCGGGCCGACCGCGCAGCCTGGCAAATAGGCGGCGAATAGCAAAGCGGGTAGCGGTCGCAAGACTATTGAGAAAATCGCTTTAGGCATCGTGTTCTCCCTGCGCGGGGCTAGAGGGGTGGGTCGGTTTCAAACGCTGGGCGATCGCTTGCACCGTCACGTAAAACACCGGCGTCAGCAGCAGGCCGAACACGGTCACGCCTATCATGCCGCTGAATACCGCGGTCCCCAACAGGCGCCGGGATTCCGCGCCGGCGCCGCTGGCGACGACCAGCGGAAACACCCCCATGATAAAGGCGAACGAGGTCATCAAAATCGGCCGCAAACGGATGCGGGCGGCCTCGACTGCCGCGTCGAAACGGTTAAGTCCCGATTCTTGCCGGTGTTTGGCGAATTCGACGATCAAAATCGCGTTCTTGCTGGCGAGGCCGACCAGCACGATGAAACCGATCTGAGTGAAAATGTTGTTATCCATGCCGGCCAACCAGACGCCGGTCATCGACGACAGGATACACATCGGCACGATCAAAATGACCGCGAACGGCAAGGACCAACTTTCGTACTGGGCCGCCAGCGCCAGGAATACGAAGACGACGCTGAGCGGAAACACCAGCAGCGCCACGTTGCCGGCCAAGACTTGCTGTAGGCTCAGCTCGGTCCATTCGAAGTCGAAGCCGGGCGGCAGCGAGGATTTCAACAATTGGCTCATCACCGAGATGGCCTGGCCGGAGCTGACGCCCGGCAAGGTAGCGCCGTTGATTTCGGCGGCCGGATACATGTTGTAGCGGGTGATCTTATCAGGACCGCTGATTTCCTCGACCTTGGCCAATGCGCCGAGCGGTACCATACCCCCGGTCTGGTTGCGGGTTTTCAGCTCGGCGATGTCCTTGGGTTTCATTCGAAACTCGGCGTCGGCTTGGGCGACTACTTGGTAGGTGCGGCCGAAGGCGTTGAAATCGTTGACATACAGCGAACCCAGATAAATTTGCAGCGTATTGAAAATATCGCTTAGCGGCACATCCATTGATTTGGCGCGGGCGCGATCGACATCGACGAACAATTGCGGCACGCCGGCCCTGAAGGTGGTGAACAAGCCCACCAAACCCGGTTGCTGATTGCCTTGGCCTATCATTTCGTTGGCGGTTTGCTGCAATGCGGCTATGCCGGCGTTGTTACGGTCCTGGATTTGCAATTTAAAGCCGCCGACCGAACTCATGCCGCGAATCGGCGGCGGCTCGAACACCGCGATGTAGGCGTCGCCGATGCCGGACAAGCGTTGACCCAAGGTTTTGACCAATTTGCTGGCGTGCAGGTCGGGCCGGCCGGCGCGAGCGTCGAAACCGTCCAGCCGGGCGAACATCGTCGCGACGTTGGACTGGTTGGCGCCGGTCAGAATCGACCAACCGGCGTAGGCGTTGACGTGAGCGACGCCCTCGGTTTCCAACATGATTTTGGTGGCTTTTTGCACGACGTCCTGGGTGCGGCCGAGCGCCGCCGCATCCGGCAACTGCGCGTACAGAATCAGATAGCCTTGATCCTGCTGGGGAATAAAGCCGGTCGGCACTTTTTCGAAGGCCAGGAAGTTCAAGCCGTTCAGGCCGACGTATAGGATCAGTACCACCGCCGTGGTCCGGATCATTCGGCTGACCAGTTTGGAATAGCCGACGCTGATCCGATCGAAAAAGCGGTTGAACGGTACGAAAAACCAGCCGAAGGTTTTATCCACTAAACGGGTAAACCAGTCTTTGTCGCCGTGGGCGCGGTCGAGCAACAGCGCACACAAGGCCGGACTTAAGGTCAGCGAGTTAAACGCGGAAATCACCGTCGAGACCGCGATCGTCAGCGCGAACTGCTTGTAAAACGCCCCGGACACGCCGGTGATGAAGGCGGTCGGCACGAATACCGCCACCAATACCAACGCGGTGGCGATAATCGGCCCAACCACTTCGCGCATCGCCAGTTTGGTGGCTTCGCGGGCGCGCAGGCCTTCGGCGATATGGCGCTCGACGTTTTCGACGACGACGATGGCATCGTCGACGACGATGCCGATCGCCAACACCAAACCGAACAACGACAAGGTATTCAGCGATAAGCCCAGCGCGGCCATCACGCCGAAGGTGCCGATCAGCGACACCGGCACCGCCAGCAGCGGAATCACCGCCGCCCGCCAGTTTTGCAGGAACACGATGACGACCAACACCACCAGCAGCAAGGCCTCGAACAAGGTTTTGACCACGGCGTCTATCGATTGCTGCACGAACACCACGGTGTCGTAAACCAGGATGTAATCCAGGCCCTCGGGGAAGCGGGTTTTCAACTCTTCCATCGCCTTGACCACCGCTGCCTTGGTTTCCAGCGCGTTGGAGCCGGGCAGTTGGAACATCGCCAGACCGACGGTGGGTTCGCCGTCCAGATACAGGCCGGCGTTGTAATCCTTGGCGCCCAACTCGATGCGGGCCACGTCTTTCAGACGGGTGATCTCGCCGTTCTTGTCCTGCTTGATGACGATGTCGCCGAACTGTTCGGGTTCGGTCAAGCGGCCCAGGGTACTGATCGTATATTGGTAAGCGGTCTCGCCGGCCGCCGGTTGTTGGCCGACCACGCCGGCCGCGACTTGGACGTTCTGCTCGCGGACCGCACTGACTACGTCGTTGGCAGTCAGGTTGCGGGCGGCGATTTGCTCGGGATTCAGCCACAGACGCATGCTGTAATCGCGAGCGCCGAACACCAAAATATCGCCGACACCCGGTAAACGCGCCAGCGTGTCGCGGATTTGCAGCAGGGCGTAGTTGCTCAGATAGACGCTGTCGTAGCGTTTGTCCGGCGAGACCAGATTGACGACCAGACTCAAATCGGGGCTGCGCTTTTTAACGCTGATGCCTTGCCGGCGCACTTCTTCCGGCAAGCGCGGCTCGGCCAACGCAACCCGGTTTTGGACCAGCACCTGAGCCTTGTCCAGATTGGTGCCGGGTTTGAAGGTGATGGTCAGAGACAAGTTGCCGCTGTTGGTCGAGTTCGACGACATATACAACATATCCTCGACGCCGTTGACCTCTTGTTCGATCGGTGTCGCCACCGTTTCGGCGACGACGCTGGCGTTGGCGCCGGGGTAGCTGGTGCTGACCACGACCGTCGGCGGGGCGATTTCCGGATATTGGGCGATCGGCAGGCCGATCAGCGCCAAGCCGCCGACCAACACGATCAAGATCGAAAGTACCGACGCGAATATCGGCCGGTCGATGAAAAAGCGGGTGAAATTTCCCATGGCTTAGGTTCCTTGTCCCGAGTTCAGGGCGATGCGTTCCGGATTAACCTTGGCGCCGGGCCGCAGCTTTTGCTGGCCTTCGACGACGACCCACTCGCCGGCCCGCAAGCCGTCGCTGATCACGCGCATTTCACCGATCCGCGCGCCCGGCGTGACCTTGCGGTATTCGACTTGTTGTTCCTGATTCATCACCCATACGAAGCGCTGGGCTTGGTCGGTGCCGACGGCTCTATCGGGTATCAGCAACGCGTCGTAGGGCGCGCCGCCTTGCACGCGCATCCGGGCGAACAAGCCCGGACTGAGCAGTTCGTCGGGATTGGCGAATACGCCGCGTAGGGCGATCGTGCCGGTGGCGCGGTTCTCCTGCGGCGCCACGTAATCGAGCTGGCCGCGATGCGGGAAGCCGGATTCGTCAGCTACCGCCACTTCGGCCGGCGTGCCTTTCAGTTCGGCCGCGCCGGGCTTGCGTTGCAAGGCCTGGCGCCGGTATTTCAATAAGGATTGCTCGTCGGCATCGACATAGACATAGACCGGATCGATCGAGGTCACGTTGGTCAACACCGTTACATCGCCGCCGGTGACCAGATTGCCGGCGGTCAGCATTTCCCGGCCCACTCGGCCGTTGATCGGTGCGCGGATCTCGCAGTATTCGACGTTGAGGCGGGCGGCGTAGACGTTGGCTTCGGCCGATTGCACCGCGCCGTCCGCTTCGCGCCAGCCTTTGGCGCGGGTGTCGTATTCTTCGGTGGAAATCGCCTTGGCCTTGACCAGGTTTTCGGCGCGGCTCCAGTCGTTCTTGGCCAGTTCGCGCTTGGACTTGGCGCGCTCCAGTTCGGCGATGGCGTAGTTTAGTTGGGCCTTATAGGGCCGGGCATCGATGACGAACAGCAAGTCGCCCTTGTTGACCTTGGCGCCGGCCGTGAAATTGACCTTTTCCAGATAACCGCCAACTCGGGCACGGACTTCCACCGAGCTGATCGCTTCGACCCGGCCGGTATACTCGTCCCACTCGGTGACGCTCTGGGCCAGCGGCTGAGCGGCTTTGACGGCGGCCGGCGGCGGCGCGCCATTGGCGGCATTGCCGGTTTCGCCGCAACCGCTGAGTAAAAACTGCAGCAAGGCCAGTAGCGCCAGCACGCCAGGCGTGAACGGTGTCGAGAAAAATACGGCGGATTTTGCCGGCGGGACCGAGGGCTGATTTATTCGTGTCATGGCGGTTAACGCTCCTGCGCTATCTAAAACGGTAATACATATTACCGTTAAGTCTAGGGTATCATCTTGGTTCGAGTCAACTGAATTTATTGGGTTTTACCGATGGTGAAATGCGGACGCCCCCCCAAGGGCGCTGAGCAACAAAGCCGCGACCGCGTATTGGACGCGGCGCTGCAATTATTCCTGGAACACGGCTACGGCAACTTGGCCATGGAAACCATTGCTCGTGACGCCAGGGTATCGCTGCGCACCATCTATAACGAATTCGGCGGCAAGGCCGGCTTGTTCGGGGCGTTGATCAAGCGTTGCAGCGACCGCATCATCGACACGTTGGCCGGCGACATAGTTCCGGAGGTGGCGCTGGTCGAATTCGGCACGCAATTCTTGTTTCGGGTATCGCGCCCGGAAGTGGTCAGGATGCGGGCCATTCTGATCGGCGAATCGCCGCGCTTTCCCGATCTCGCCATTCAATTCTACGAGCATGGCCCGCGCCGCACGTTGGACTTGTTGAGCCGTTACTTTTCCACGCAGCAGCAGCTGGGCCGAATTCGGCCGGGCGACCCGGAGTTTTTGGCCGGCCAGTTCGTCAGCGCCTTGCGCAACGAGCGCTTTCAGCGCCTACAACTCGGTCTGGAACCGACGCCGGACGAGGCGCAGGTCGAAGCTTGGGTCCGGCAATCCTGCGAATTGTTTTTGCGCGGTTGCGCGACCGGCACCGGATAAGTCTAACGCATCTTGCGAGGCGGGCCGGGGTGCTGGACGGTTTGAGGTTAAAAACAATGAAATAAACCTGATAAAACTCGGGATATGTTCCCGAGTCTGACTAGGTCGCCGCCGTCGATAATGCCGGGCTTTTATCCACTACCGGTCATTACGATGCAAAAATTGCTACTCTCCTTCGGTGCGCTGCTACTGTCCAATTCCGTTCTGGCGCACGGTCCGACCCCGCAAAAAGCCAAGGAAAGCGTCACTATTCAGGCGCCGGTCGCCAAGGTTTGGGAAGCGGTCAAAAATTTCGACGACATCGGCCAATGGCATCCCGATTTGAAAGCCGCCGAAGGCGACGGCAAAAATGCTAGCGGCGGCACCCGCAAACTCACCTTTCAAAACGGTGAAAGCGTCGTCGAGGAACTGGATTACTATAGCGAGCCCGAGCACGAATACAGCTATCGCTTGAAAGCCGAAAACGTCAAGGCCTTCCCGACCAGTTCGCACACCGTCGATTTGAAAGTCGCCCCCGGCGATGGCGCCGACAGTAGCGTGGTGACCGTGAAAAGCCGGTTTTATCGCGGCGACACCGGCAACACCCCGCCGGAAAACCTCAGCGACGAAGCCGCCGTCAGGGCCATGACTCAATTTATCAAGGACGGTTTGAGCGGGTTGAAGGCCAAGCTCGAGAAATAGTCGTTCCGCGACTGCGGCGGCACTTCGTGGTATCGAAAGCGGTGCCGCGAGACTTGGTTACACATGCCGGCGAACCGGGGCGTTGCCGGTTTGCCGAAAGCATTGCCTCGTCCCTCCCTACAACGATGGTTGCTTAGTGCTACGTCGTTCCGGCATGGATTGCCGGACCCGTTGGAGCGCGGAGCGAATCCAGACTCCAAGGACGGATTTAAGCCATACCATCCATGGCACTGGATGCCCGATTCCCGGCGGGCATGACGGTCTTGAACAAATCTGACAAAGTAGAATTACGTCGTTTTTAAAAACCAGAGTAAGGACACTTTGCTGGCGATACGCCCGGAGTCGCACAAAAATCGCGTGTTCCGGGGAGTCGAGAATGGAGCCGGATCGATTTGCGGCGAGTCGGTCGAAAGAACGTGGCTCGGTCGAGCGATTTTAAGTTTGCCATCACATTAGAATACCGGTTGCGGGGCATGGTTAAAATTCAACCTTAAGCGAGCCCAGGAACGTGCGCGGCGCTCCCGGAATGATGTCCGCGCGCGGAATCGCCGAATCGATAGCGTCGGTACCGACGTAATAAATCTTGTCCAGCAGATTGTTGACGTTGAATTGCGCGGTCATCGTCGATCCCATCGCGCGAAAGCGGTAACTGATCGCGCTATCCACCCGCACATACCCCGGCAGTTGCACGCTGTTTTCCTTGTCGCCCTGTCGCACGTCCGCCAGGAAAGCGCCGGCTGCCAAGCTCAGACCGCGCAGTGGTTCGGCATCCACTTCGTAACGAGTCCAGATACTGCCGGAATGGCGCGGCGCCAGCGGCAGTTGATGGCCTTGATTGCCGTCGTTGTCCTGGGTGATCTTGGTGTCGGTCCAGGCGTAGGCGGCGTTGATGCTGAGATTGTCGGTCAGTTTGCCGTTCAGATCGAACTCCAAACCTCGGCTGCGCGCGGCGCCGATCGCGGACTGATCGGTCAAATCGGTGACGGTTTGGGTGTTGGCGGTGAGTACGTTGCGTTTTTCCAAGTGATAAAACGCCAAATTCGCCGTCAGGCGGCCGTCCCAAAATTCGCTCTTGATTCCGGCTTCGAATTGCGAGGAGGTTTCCGGCGCAAAAGGTCGGCCGTCCGCCGAGCGGCCGTTGTTGGTACCGAAGGCCTCGTTAAAATTGCCGAAGACCGACAACCATGACAACGGTTTGTACAATATGCCGACGCGGGGACTGAAACGTTCGGTACGGTTGTAACTGAAATTGGCTTGCGCCGCGCTGAGCGAATCCGCAAAATTGTCGCCCCGCCCAGTCTCGGCCCAATCGTGGCGGCCGCCGCCGGTCAGAAACAGGTTGTTCAGCAACTGAATCTGATCTTGAAAATACACGCCGTGCCAGCGGTCCTTCATGACGCTGACTTGGCGAAAATCGCCCCAACCCGCAAAATCCACCAAGTCGACCGGTAACGCCGGAAATACCGGATTGAAAATATCCACCGCCGCGAACGGCGAGGTATCGAAGGCGTGGAAGCGGTAGAGGCTTTCCTTTTGGAAATAGTCGTACCCCAACAATACCTCATGTTTTAACCCGCCAGTCCGGAATTTGCCGGTCAGCGACAAGTCCGATGCGTAAAACGCCTGATCGTCGGTCTGGCCGACGCCGTTCCGGAACACGCGACGGTTGTCGTCCAGCAAAAATACCGGCTTGATGGCCCGGTCCATATAGGTTTTGTGCGGTACCGCCATGAAATGATGGCGGACAGTCCAGTTGTCGTCGAATTGATGATGCCAATTCAGATTGATCGCCAACTGGTCCTGATTGTCCAGCGGGTCTTTAGGATCGTTGAGAAAGCGACTAATGGGAATGTTGGCGGGGCGATTAAGCACGGCAGGTATGCCGTCGTCGCGTTGGAAGTCGTCGTTTTGAAACTCCAGACCGAGACTAAGCTCGGTGCGGTCTGACGGCCGCCAAGTCAAAGTCGGCGCCACCAATACCCGTTCCATCGACACGTAATCGCGAAACGAATTGTTGTCCTGATAGGCGATGTTCAAGCGGTAAAGCAAGGTTTTGTCGGCGTTTAGCGGACCGCCGAAATCCAAATGGGTGCGATAGAAATCGTAGGAACCGAATTGCTGTTCGATGGAATGGTAGTCGCGGTCCAAGGCTTGTTTGGTGACTATATTGACCAAACCGCCAGGCTGGCCACGGCCGTACAACATCGCCGACGGCCCTTTCAACACCTCGATCCGCTCCAGATTGGCGGTGTCGAAGTTAAATCCCTCCAAGCGCAAACCGTTCCGGAAAACCGCCGAATCGCCGACAAAGCCGCGTAGCACGAATACGTTGTAAACGCCACCGTCGACGGGCATGAAACCCACGCCGCTGACGGTTTCCACCGCTTGCTGCAGCGAATTGGCTTTTCGGTCGTTAATGACGGCGCGCGGAACCACTTGTACCGAGAACGGCGTATCGATGATCGGCGTATCGGTTTTGGTGGCGGTTTGAGTGTTGGGTAAGCCGTAGTCCGGATTGTGGGGATCGTCCGCGGCATAAACCGGCGTGCCCAATACGGTTACCGGTGGCATCGCGGCGGGCGCTAAATCTAAGTGGCTGGCGCCGGGCTTATGGCGCGCATCCTGGCTCAACACCACCGCCTGTGGTGTCGTAAACCGAAAGTTCAGTCCGCTACCGCTCAGCAATTGTTTCAAGGCTGGTTCCGGTTCTAGGCGGCCGGCGAGGGCTGGGGCGTGCAAACCGTGCGTCAGTTCTTCGTTGAATGCGATGCGGATTCCGGTGGCTTGCGAATAGGCCAACAAGGATTGCGACAGGCTCTGCGCGGGGATGGCGAATTCCACCGGTTCGGCGGCGGCCGGTCGCGCGGCGAGAACGGCGGCCACGGCGAGGCTTAACGGCAGGCGGGGCGAAAAATCCATAAAAACTCCTTTTGCGAAATTCGTGGTTATTTAGAGCCGGTCTTGGTCCTTGTGAAATAAGACGAAACGCAAAATCGGAATTTTCAAATTATTTTTGCTCGATCGATTCGGCTGGGTTTGGGAGACGGCTCTAGCGGGATGTGTTTGGGTTGAGATGCGGATTACGCGGATGCGGCCGGGTCTACGCTTCGGCTCCGCTCAGCGAACGGTTCGGCCCCGCTCAGCGAACGGTTCGGCTCTGCTCAGCGAACGGTTCGGCTCCGCTCAGCGTACGATTCGGCTCCGCTCAGCGACCGGTTTGGCTCCGATCAATGAACTGTTTGGTTAGGGCTCAGGGAACGGTTCGACGTTTCGGTTCAACGCGGCGAGGAAGTTGGCGGTGACGGGACGTATTCGATCGGATCAGGCTGTGGACTCGCGCGCTGTTCGAGTTTGGAAGAGTCGCAAGTTATTCGATCCAGGAGACGCACAGGCTGATTGATAGGGCCGCCGGCTCAACTGAGCCGCCGCGCGGCCTGAGAAGGCTTGCCGTTGGCTGAATGTAGTCGCTACGGGCTGAGAGGGCTTGCCGTTGGCCGAGCGTAGTCGCTGCGAGCTGACAGGGGGGTTGCCGTTGGCTGAGCGTAGTCACTGCGGGCTGACAGGGGTTACCGGTGGCTGAGCGGAGTCGAAGCCCCGGTCCTTAGGCGCTGCTCGGCGAGAGAGAAAACCTCGTAACCGGCGTTTTGGCGGAAGACTTATCCGCGCCGCAAGAATACCCAGCGTCCGGCAAGTTGGTAGGCGTGCAAGCCCAAGCTTTCGGTGATTAGAGCCAGCGCTTCGTCCGGACGGCTGGTGTCGAAAATGCCGCTCAGGCGAAGTTGTTCCAAATCCCGTTCGGCCAGAAAAATCCGGCCGCGCCGGTAGCGGTTGAGTTCGGCCACCACTTCCGAAAGCGGCCGGTTGAAATACTGTAGTTGTTGTCGGTGCCAGGCCGATGCGGTAGTGGTGTCGGCCTCGGCGTTAACCGGTTCCAAACCCTCCCCGAAGCCGACGGCGGTGCCTTCCGCCAACATCGGCAGGTGCGCGCCGTTCGCCAAGTCTATGCGCACCGCATGTTCGTAAACCGTGACCTCGGTGCGGTCGTCTTGTTCGGCGACGTCAAAGGCGGTGCCTAGCGCGCGCACCGTGCCTTGCCCTGTACTTACCTCGAACGGCCGGTCGGCGTTGGCGGCGACCCGGCACCAGATCTTGCCGCGGTGCAGCTCCAGTAGCCGGCGGGTGTCGCTGTAATGCACCGAAACGGCGGTATCGGTATCCAGCAACAGTTGCGAGCCGTCCGCTAACGCCACGGCCAACTGTTGGCCAGGCGCGGTGCGATGATCGGCCAGCCAGAGGCCAAGCTGGTTGCTCGACAAGACCGCCGCGACCAGAACGCCGGCCGCCAGCCCCAAGTGTTGAATTCCGAATCTGCGAGGCGAACGGTGGGCGTCGCTGATCGTAGCTGTAGCCATCGGCGCGGCCACGCCCAGTTGGGCGATGTCCCGCCACAAGGCTTGCGCCCGCCGCCAAGCTTCGTGATGCGTGGGATCGGCGCGCAGCCAGTCTTGAAACGCGGCCCGGTGACCGGCGTTCGCCTCGCCGGAGCTGATCAAGGTCAACCAATACAAGGCTTGTTCGTCGGCCGGGCCGGCCGGCAGCTCCGGGAAACCGTTCGCACCGGTGAGGCGGGCATCCGTTGGATCGGTGTGTTCTGATTCGGCCGACATCGTGGCTTAATCCGGCATGCGTTTCTGGCAGAACGATAGGGCTTCGTTCAGATATTTGAAGATGCTGTTATAGGCCAGTCCGGTGACTTGGCTGATTTCGGTGAACGATAAATGCTGAATGTGGCGCATCACGAAAATCTGGCGATTTTTCTCTGGCATTTCGGCAATGATGCGTTCCAACATCGCCATACGCTGGCGGGCGGCGATCGTGTCCTCCGGCGATGGCGCCGGATCGATCAATTCCGGCCACGCCTCGAACTCGATCCGCCGGTCGTCGGCGCGGCGTTGCTGGCGGATGTGGTCTATGGTTTGGTTGGCCGCCATTTTGTACAAAAACGCCCGTGGGTTTTGCACCTGATGACGCTCCAGGTAGTTGGAAAAGCGCATGAAGCAATCGTGCAAGATATCCAATGCCGTTTCCGGGCAATCGATCCGTTGCTTGATGAAACGCAGCAATTCGTCTCGGTGCAGGGCCAACAATTCGGCGGCGATCGGCTTGGACATGGGCATCTTCCTGATTCGTGGTTTTTTAGCTTATCCCGTTTGTCGGGAAGCTTTCAAGTGGGTAGCGCTTTTCCCCAATTCCCTCAAACTCAACGTCGGGTTCAAAAGGGTGGCGGGAATTCAAGATGGCATAGGGTGAGACTGAACGGCTATTGGCTATTAGCCGCGACAGAAGGCGTCGTCGGGTTCAAAAGGGTGGCGGGAATTCAAGATGGCATAGGGTGAGACTGAACGGCTATTGGCTATTAGCCGCGACAGAAGGCGTCTTGCGCGGGGGTATTTCTATCGCACGTCTATCGGGATCGAGCCCGCTTGGAGACAGGCCAGCGGCCCCTTCGGCCGAGCGCCGAAGGGGCCGCGCGGGACTTAGGCGTAATACAGTTTGCGCAACTCCAACATCGACGGGGCGCTGAGTTCCTTGCCATCGCTGGCGCGGGTGACGCTGTACACGGTTTTCAGCAACGTGATTTCTTCGCCGGCGGCGGCGTATCCGACCACGTGGTGGGCGACGTCCAGATTCCGGCGTTGCAGGCCGCCGTTCAGACTGTTGAAGTCGGCAATCATGCCGGCGTGAGGCGGATTCATCACCGCACCCCACCAGGGCAACTGTCCGACGTCGTGCGCCCAGGTGTCGCCGATGGACTCCGGCGGCAGGCAGCGTTCGACCAGCAAGTCGCCGATCACCGCGTATTGTTTGCGACTGATTTTCGCGGGTTCTTCGCCCACGGTGTCGCGGCATTCCAGAACCTCGCCATTAACGAAGCTGTCGGTTGCCGGAATGGTTTTGTTCCATTGGCCGTCTAAATTTTTGTGTTCGAACATATTGCCTCTCTCTAGGTTTAATGGAATGAAGAGCTGGCCCGGTTTGGGGGATTGCCGTTTGCCGGTAAGAAAACCGACAATTTGGCGGCGAGCCGGGTGTTTACAGATCGGAATTAGCAAAATCGCGGCCAATTTTCGCGAGCGGCTGGATGGTTTTTTTTGGAATTTAAGTGCTTGAAATTAAAGTGTTTACCTTCTAAATCCGCGTAAATATTGCGGTTTCTAGGCGGGATTTAGACGTTCCCGCTGCGATGTGGAGTAGCCGATGGCCGCGACAAATTGGCGGTTTTGCGACAAGCGGCGATCGCTTTATCGAACCCGAGCGCATCGAGGTCAGCGCAACAAATTGACTTGTACGTTGACCAACATCCGAGTCGAGATTTGTCTGGGGCCGATGAAACTGCCCGATACCGGCGGCACGGTTTCCGGATTGCGGGCCACGGCGACCGCGATATGGCGGTTTCCGGTCATTTGGCCGACGGTCGGGTCGAAGCCTTGCCAACCTATCCCCGGAAAATAAACTTCGGCCCAGGCGTGGGTCGAGGCATTGCCGGCTTCTGTCGCCGGAGCGTGCAGATAGCCGCTGACGAAGCGGCTGGCCAGACCCAGCGAGCGGCAGGCTTCGATAAACAGCGTGGCGTAGTCGCGGCACGAGCCGCTGCCCAGATGCAGCGTGCGGAGCGGCGATTGCACGCCGGCTTCCTCACGGATTCGGTATTGGAATTTGTCGTGTATGGCCCGGTTCAAGGTGGTTTGCAAGTTCAGCGCGTTCAGCGTCTGGACTTTCAGGCCGATTTCGCGCAGCCAACATTGCAACGCGGGCTGGTCCTGCTGAAAAATCGGCCGCTGGTAGGCCGCCAAGTCCGCTAATTCGCCTGCCTCGTAGCCAAAAGGGCCGGCGAGAGGAAAGTCGTCGGCACCGATGTCGCGTACCGGATCTTCGTAGTGCTGGATGACGACGTCGCTGCCGATGCGCAGCCGGTTGGAGGTTTGCTGAAAACGCACCAAAGCCAGCGAGTTGTCGAACACGTCGCGGTACCACTGGATGGCGTAAGTGGGGCTGATGTCCAGCCGCGACGATTCGATGCGCACGTCGTGGCCTTCGCGCGGCCGCAGCAACAGCCGATGACAGTTTAGCGTGACCGGCTGCGAAAACAGATATTCGGTAACGTGCTGTATCCGTAGCCGTTGCACGCCGTCATTCCCGCGCGTTGGCTAAACGCTCGACGCCGACCGCCATCCGGGTTGGAAATAGCGGCGGGCCGAATTGAGTGAATACGGCCACGTCGGCGGCATCGTGACCGTAGGCAACGATCACGCGGCCGCCGCGCGGTTCCCGCTGGGTTGGATCGAAGGCATACCAACGGCCGCCCACATAGGCTTCGAACCAGGCGTGAAAATCCATCGGCCGCAAGCCGTACAGGTAACCGACTACCATCCGCGCCGGGATGCACAGAGCTCGACACAAGGCAATGCCCAGATGCGCTAAATCCCGGCAGACGCCTTCGCCGGCCAGATTGACTTCCACCGCCGAAAGTTGGGACAGGCCGGCCGCCGGATTGAAGCGAATATTGGCGCGCAGCCAGCCATTGACGGCGTCCACTTGGTCGTAGCCCGGCGTGTAACCTCGGACGATCTCTTGCGCTAGGTCGATGAAGCGGTCCGATTCGCAATAGCGCGACGGCAGCAAATAGGTCAAGACCGTGTCGGGCAAGGTTTGCACTTCCTCGAACGGCGCGCCGGGCGCGACGTCGACTTGTTCGGAGGTGCGAATGTCGGCGTTGGTATGGATAGACAGAATCCCCGGCGGCGCGATCAAGCGCTGGCAAAGATTACCGTAACCGTCGGTGTATTCCAGAACCTGAACCGTCGGCTTGATCGTGTAGAACTCGCTGGAAATCCATTGATTCGCGCCGCTACGTGGCCGCAACATTAGAATAAACGGCGTGGGAACGCCAACTTCAAAACAGATGTCGCAACTGGTTCGCAGCCACATGATTCTCGCCCCGTTGGAAATCAATTGAGTCCGCAGTTTACGTGAATGTGCCCGGCACGGATATAGAAACCGATCGGATGACGGTCGAGCGTGCTTAGGCCCCGCGGCAAGCTCCGCGTTTTCAGGTCGTGCGGGTAGGGAATCGCCGCGCGTCGATTTTAACGGCGGCTGGCCGTACAATTTCGGTTTTTGGGCTGTTGGATAACGATGATCGAAACCCTTTTAATCGAGCGGCAAAGCGCTCAGCGGTACAGGCGCAGTCCGGCCGACTCATTGACCTCTAGAAGCAAATCGGCGAGATCGCCAGCGGCGCTCGAAGGGCAGTCGGTATCGCATCGACCCGGCGGGCGCCGATGAACGGCGGCTTCGTTGACGTTTGGCAGGGGCGTTTGGATTTGCCCGAAGCGGTCACGATTCGGCTGGCCGAGGTCTTAAGCGCGGACGAGCGCGCCAGAGCCGCCGCGTTCAAGTTTGCGCATTTGCGCGATCGCTACGTGGTCGGGCGCGGTTTGCTCCGGCAAACCCTGGCCAGCTATACCGGTAGCGATCCGGCCGGATTGCGCTTCCGGGTCGGCGAATTCGGCAAGCCGGCCTTGTCCGGCGGGCCGGGCTTCAATGTCTCGCATACCGCCGACGCCTTATTAATCGCGGTCGCCGACGCGGCCGACATCGGTATCGACATCGAGGCGGTCAAGCCAGCCAGAGATTTGTCCGGCTTGGCGGAACGCTGTTTTTCGGTAGACGAGTATGCGGTTTGGCTGAGCTTGGCGGAGTCCGAGCGCGTCGCGGCGTTTTACCGTTTATGGACCAAGAAAGAAGCCTTCGTCAAGGCAGTCGGTCGCGGAATCGCGCTGGGCGTGGAGCTCTGCGAGTTCGATGTAACGGCGGGCGGCGGGCTGCGCAAGGTGCCGGACGAATACGGACCGGTCGAAGCCTGGCGGGTCGAGGAGCTGGACGCCGGTGCTGATTTTAGCGCGGCGCTGGTCGGCCCGGCCCGGGCCTACCGCTTGCGACGACTGTTGCTGGCCGACGGGTATGGCGGCGGCATTTAATGCGACAACGTCGAACGGGGTGTTATACACAAAACTTGTGGATAACTCTGTAGGCAAGCCGTTTAGTGTGAGGCTAATTTTTTGAAAAATAAAAGAAATGATCAAATTGATCGAATATTGGTCAGCGCCGGGGCTTAAGGCGGAGGGTTTTTGATAAGTTGCTGAAATTTAAAGACTGAAATTGGCCTGTAACCTAGGCCGCATGGCCGATTCGAGTAAGGAGTCGCGATTTTTCCCAGCTTGTGCTCAACATCCTTGGATAAGCGCGAGAAATTCACAAAACTTGTGGATAACGCTGTCGCTAAGTCGTTTATGACGGTGATAAGTCACTGATGCGTATGATTTTCCGTTAAATTGGTTATTTTTTAGACAACTGGTTCATCGGCGGCTATGGTTGTTGACGTGTTCACGGAGGGCTGTGGGGCGTATTCCGATCAATCGCGCCCCCTGTCCCGATACAAATCCGGCCGGATTTTGTCGTTGCGTGCGGTGAGGTAAGGAAGCGCCCGGAATAATTGCACCGCGTCTCGAACGGTGGTAAGCGCCCAAGCGTACCGCTGGTTTAATTCCGCTAGTGGCAATCCATGCCGCCAAAAAGCAATGGCTCGTCGATGCGGCTGTCGGGCCGAGAGGGGAGTTTTTTCAAAGTGTCTTTTAGCCTGGCGCTAGGATCGACACCATTGAGTTTGACGGTGCCGAGCAGGGTTTTAATGTCGGCGGCACGTTGGCCGGCATCGACGCAAAACGTCACGATATTTTCATCGCAAGAGGGCTATTGGATTCGATCGGGTCCTCGGCATGGACCTTAACCGGACGGCAGCGCAACATCTGTTTGCGCACTTCGGAAGATGCCAGCGGATGAATCCGGGACGCGGTTGGGATGAACGGCTTTTCCCAACCGCGTTTGGTCTAGTGACGTCCGCCGTCCGACGGCCGTCGCCGGGCGGGGTCGGTTATTCGCAGCTCAGCGACGGATCGTTGCAATACGCCACGTTTTCCCACTGGAATGGCTGGGACTTTCTCGGATCGATGGTCAGGCGCAACCACTCCGACGGCGCGGTAGTGGAGCCTTGCACGGTAATACGGGTCAAGTTGGGCACCGCTTGGGTGTGGTGAATCACGCCGGTGGCGCTGCTGGGGTCGGCCAGCGGCCGGTCGGAACCGTAGACGTGCGAATCGCCGTTCAATAACAATACTTGACCACGAAAATCATCCGTTAAGTCGGCCAGTTTTTGCACGATCGGCGTGTAGGCGGAGAGTTCGTTGGTTGTGGCGGTGATGGCGGCCGGGTCCCACATGTCGGCTTGAATCGCGATGACGACGGCGCGGGCATGGTCTTTTTTCGCTTTCTTGAAGGTCGCTTCCAGCCAGCGCAAGTCTGCGGCGGTGCGTTCGGCCACTTCCTGATCCTGAGCGGCTTGATTGGCGAAAGTGCCGGCCCACGGCAGAGTGTCGTTATTCGAGCCAGGTACGTTCAAGGTGGCGAACACGACTTTGCCTTGTTGCCACATCGCGTTTTCGACAAATTGCGCGTCGCTTGGAAAGCTTGGGTCGAAGGCGCGCGCCTGACTGACGACTTGGGCTTCTTTACCTAAGGTAACACCCGGTTTCGCAAAAAACAGTCCGCGCACGCTGGCCAGTTCTTTTAAAGGGTCGCCGCTTTTGAATTGCTTGGATTTTTGGCAATCGGTCCATTCGTTGTCGCCTGGCGTATAGACGACGGGCTTATCGAATTGCTGAAATTGGTAAAAAATCTTTTGGTTGTAGCCCGGATTGGACAGCGGAATCGGCGGCAGGATGTCGGCGCTGGTGCAAGGCATGCTGCCGGCGTGAATGTCGCCGACGTGGATCAAGCGGCTAACCGCCGGGTCGGCGTTCACCGAGTCGATCAATAGATGCGCGTTGTCGAGCAGCAATTTGTTGTACGGCCAATCGCCGATGACCGCGATCGTGACCGGGCGGTCGGCGTTTTCGTCGTCGCGACGGTCGCCGTCGGCATTCGCCGAGGCCGCGAACAGCAGGCCGGCGACGCAGAGCGCCGAAGCGGGTAATAAGCGTTTGACGTGCATGAACAGCGTTTTCATCTGGGATATTCCTTCCTTAAAGTGTTATCGAGGGGTAGACCGATGAGTAGGAGAACGGTTAAAGCTGGTTGATGTCGAGCCGAAGCCGTCACTCCGTCGAATACGGTCTGTATCCGTTCGGGTAACGGATCTCGTCGATAGTAGGCGGGCAATATTGCAAGCAGATGACGGTGTAACCGGCGCCGAACAACGGATGAGAAAAACGGCCGGCAAGCCGCCGCTCGGCGTATCGGTGACGACGCGATGTTGGGACCGATGAAAACGGTTTGGCGCTACAAGCGTTGCCGCGATATGGCGGCAACGCTTGTAGCGGACTTAAGATAGCGGTTTACGTTTCAATCTGACGAATAGCGGTAGGGCCGTCGCGAACAGCGCGGCGCCGCCCGGTAGCGGAACGGCGGTTAAATGATGAACGTCCAAGGTCACTGTTTGGTATTCCGATTGTGGGGTGTAGCCGTCAGTTCTATTCCCGCCGGACCAAAGCGTATACCAGCCCGACTCCAGATACACCGTCATCGTCTCGCTGCTGGGGTCGCTTAGGCCCGAATTGATATGGCTGCCGGTCAGCACTTCGCCGTAGCCGGGGACGGGGAGGTAAGTGTCGGCGCAGTTTGGGCCGTTACAGTCGCCGTTACTGACCGAGGCGATGTAATGCAGCGTGGCGACGTGCGCACCCGCGAAATTCACGTTGTTCAGCGCGGGATCGTGCGAGTCGCCCATGCTCCAGTCGCCGAACGCATCGAATTGGCCCTCGAAGGGATGATTGGGATCGCCGGCGTCGGCAAGGCCGCCGGTCGTCGTGTAATTCAATACGTCCCGGTAGCCGTTGTGCGGCGTGTAGTTTAGTGCGTACCACTGTTCCGGCGTCATATCCGGGAATTGTGCCGCCAACACGGCCAAATTGGCGGCGTTGTATCGATCGCCGCCGCCGACCGCCTGATAGGCCGGGTCTTGTCCGCCTTCGGCAACGATTTGCGAAAAGCTTCGCTGCCAATCGGGATTGGTCAACGAGTTGCCGGCCGCATCGTAATATTGACTGCGTATCGCCGGATCGTTGGGCGCGGCATCGCTTCTGCTGACTCGTGTGACAAAATTATCGAAATGGTCGAAATCGCCGGAGTTCGACGGGTCCGAGCCAACTTCGTCGTGAGACGACGCATACAGTAAGCCACTGTAGAGGCTCATCGCCGGATTCAAGCCGGTGCCGGGGTTGCCGGTTGTAGCGTAATTTGTGACGCTCAGTGTCACGACCGATGGTGCCGCCACGTAAAACACGCCGTCCCAGACCGTTGAAGTGACATTGTGGCTATTTCCCAGTAACGGCCGCGTGCCGTTAAACCAGCCGTCGGTATAGGCCGAATTGTCGCTGAAACAACCGGTGTGCGACGATGTCGCGCACGGGTCGGCGATACCCGAATCGATGTTAACTAAGATTGGGCTGACCGAGTCTGCGCCGTACGCATACTGGAAAGCGCTGATTCCGCCGTTCTCCGGATTGGTGCCGGTGCTGTATTGCGGCGTCAGATTGATGTTGGTGTTATGAGCGAAGGCCGGGCCGCCGATGACTAGGCATAGAGCGATCAGTTGAAATCGACGTTTCATGAAGCTTCCTTTTGTTGAATTAGGGTAGAGTCTCAGCTGACGCAAATTGAATGCCGATAGCGTATTCGTAACGCTCGAATTCAAGAATCTACAGATATTCAATTCGTTAGCGATCGCTCCGCCCTGTACCACGGCCGACTCAGGCTGCCGGGCTTTAGAGAATTTAAGGGATTTGACGCAGGCGCCGCGCGAAATGGCTTAAAGCGTTGCATCGGAATTGTTCGGTGTTTTCGAATTCAGGAGTCTGCTAACGAATGGATGTCGTTCGGGCTTATTGGCACTCGGGGGATCAGGTTTTTCCAAAGCCGCCGCCGCCCGGCGTTTCGATGACTAAGTTGTCGCCGGCTTGGACCTGGACTTCGGCGCGGCCAGGCAGGATTTGTTCGCTGCCGTCGGCGCGTAACAAACGGTTGACGCCAAGGGCGCCCGGTGCGCCGCCGTGCAGCCCGAACGGCGGCAGGCGCCGGTGGCTGGACAGCAGTGAAACCCGCATCGCTTCGCGAAATTCGATGCGGCGAATCGCGCCGTTGCCGCCGCGATATAGTCCGTCGCCGCCGCTGTCGGGGCGTATCGCGAATGCTTGCAGTACCACCGGAAACCGTTGCTCCAAGATTTCCGGGTCGGTGATGCGCGAGTTGGTCATGTGGGTATGCACGGCGTCGGCGCCGTGAAAGCCGGCCCCGGCGCCGGCCCCGCCGCACAAGGTTTCATAATATTGATAATCCTGGTTGCCGAAGGTCAGATTGTTCATCGTGCCTTGCGAGCCGGCCAGCACGCCGAGCGCGCCGTACAGCGCATCGACCACGTATTGCGAGGTTTCGACGTTGCCGGCGACCACGGCGGCCGGCGGGCGCGGATTCAGCAGGCAGCCCTCCGGAATCACGATGTCCAACGGCTTCAGGCAGCCGGCGTTGAGCGGGATGTCGTCGTGCAGCAGCGTGCGAAACACGTACAACACGGCGGCCTTGCACACCGCCGCCGGCGCGTTGAAATTGTCGGCCAGTTGCGGCGAGGTGCCGTTGAAATCGATGCGGGCCGTGCGCGCGGCCCGGTTTACCGTGATCGCGACCGCGATTTTCGCGCCCTGGTCCAGTTCGTATTCGAAACGGCCGTCGGTCAGTGTGGCCAGCAACGCTCGAACGCAGGCTTCGGCATGATCCTGGACATGGCGCATGTAGGCGTTGACTACCGGCAGGGAATAGCCGGCAATCAGCGCGGCCAATTCCTCGGCGCCCTTGCGGTTGGCGGCGATCTGGGCTTGCAGGTCGGCCAGGTTTTGCTCGGGATTGCGGGCCGGATGGCGATGGTCGCACAGCCATGTACGGATCGCGGCTTCCTGAAACTCGCCGCGCGCCAGGATTTTCAGGCCGGCGCTGCAGACGCCTTCATCGTCGATATCGCGGCTGTGGGCCGGCATCGAACCGGGCGAAATGCCGCCGACGTCGGCATGGTGGCCGCGCGAGGCGACGAAGAACAGTAACTCGCGGCCGGCGGCGTCGAACACTGGCGTGACCACGGTGATGTCGGGCAAGTGGGTGCCGCCGGCGTAGGGCGAATTCAGCAAATACGCCTCGTCCGGTTCGAAGCGGCCGGCCCGGTTTCGTAACAGCGCAAGCACGCTTTCGCCCATCGAACCCAGATGCACCGGAATGTGGGGCGCGTTGGCGATCAGGTTGGCGTCGGCGTCGAACAGCGCGCAGGAAAAGTCCAGCCGTTCCTTGATGTTGACCGAATGCGCGGTGTTTTGCAGCACAAAGCCCATCTGTTCGGCGACCGACATGAAGCGCTGGTTGAATATCGCCAGCAACACCGGGTCGGGGCGGGCTAGCATGTCGGGTATTTTTGCCGCGTCGCGGCCGGGTGACGGCTGGTCGCCGGCCGCGGCCGGGCAGGCTTGCAAGAGCAAATCGCCGCCGGCCAGCCGTTGCGCCCGCCAACCGGCTTCGACGACGATGGTCGAGGTCGGCTCCAGCACGACGGCCGGGCCGGTTAGGGTTTGGTCCGCCGCCAGATTTTCGCGTCGGTAGACCGGCGCGGCGCGCCACTCGTCTCGGCTGAATATCCGGGTGAAACTTTCGGGCCGGCCGCCGCGTGGTTCGCTGTCGGCCGGCGCGGCCGGGCTGGGCTGTTCGGCGGCGGCAATGCATTCGACTTCGATCGTGGCGATGCAAATCGGCCGATCCGCGTAACAAAAACCGAAGCGGCGGCGGTAATGTTGTTCGAAATTGGCCAGCACTGCCGGCGCCGGGCCGTATTCGACGCTCAAGGCGGTGTCGGTGCCTTGGTAACGCAAGCTCAGGCGTTTTTCGCGGATCGGCTCCGAGTCGGCAACGCCTTGCTCGCGTAACTCAGCCAAGGCTAAATCCTCCAGGTCCAGAAAATATCGATCCAGTTCGGCGGAATCAATGTTGTCCCAGTGTCGTTCCAACGCCCGTTGTTTCAAGACCCGAAAATCCGCCAAACCCATGCCGTAGGCCGACAATACTCCGGCCAGCGGATGCAGCAACACGCGCGGCATGCCCAGGCGTTCGGCCAGCAAACAGGCGTGCTGGGCGCCGGCGGCGCCGTAGCAACACAAGGCGTATTCGCCGAGGTGATAACCTTTTTGCACCGAGATTTTCTGGATCGCCTCGGCCATGTTTTCGATCGCGACGCTGAGAAAGCCGGCCGCGACTTGCTCCGGGCCACGCCGGTCGCCGGTTTCGCGGTGTATGCGTTCGGCCAATTCGGCAAATAAAGTCTTGACCAAGTCGAGGTCTGGCGGCATATCGCCGTTCGGACCGAACACCGCCGGAAAGTCGGGGAGTTTGCCGAGCAGCAGATTGGCGTCGGTGACGGTTAGCGGACCGCCGCGCCGATAGCAGGCCGGGCCGGGATTGGCGCCGGCCGAGTCCGGGCCGACCCGGTAGCGTTGGCCGTCGAAATGCAGAATCGAGCCGCCGCCGGCGGCGACGGTGTGAATCGCCATCATCGGCACCCGCAGGCGCGCGCCGGCGATTTCGCTGTCGCAGCTCCGCTCCAGTTCGCCGGCATGGTGCGCCACGTCGGTCGAGGTGCCGCCCATGTCGAAGGCGATGATCTTGGACAAACCGGCCCGCCGGGCCACCGCGACCGCGCCGATCAGGCCGCCGGCCGGGCCGGACAAGATGCAGTCCTTACCTTGAAAGTCGGCGGCGCGCACCAGGCCGCCGTTGGATTGCATGAACCACAGTCGGGCGTTTGGGTTGTGGTCGGCCAGACCGCGTTCGACTTGTTCGACGTAACGGCGCAGCACCGGCGACAAGTAAGCGTCCACCACGGTGGTGTCGCCGCGGCCGACCAGTTTCGGCAAGGGACTGACTTGGTGAGACAGCGAAATTTGGCGAAAGCCGACGGCCGCGGCGAGTTCGCCCAACGCTAACTCATGCGCAGGATAACGCCAGGCGTGCATCAACACTATGGCGACCGCGCGCAGGCCTTGCCGGTAAAGGGCTTGCAATTGGGTTTTGGCCCGGTCGCGATCCAGTGCCTGCAATTCGGTGCCGTCGGCGGCGATACGGGCGTCGATTTCGACGACGCAAGCGTATAACGGCTCCGGGCGGCGGATGTCGAGCGCGAAAATATCCGGCCGGTTCTGGTAAGCGATGCGCAAACAGTCGCGGTAGCCTTGGTTGACCAGCAAGGCCAGCGGTTCGCCTCGGCGTTCCAACAAAGCGTTGGTGCCGACCGTCGTGCCCATTTTGACATTGGCGATACGTCGATCGGCCGCGCCGTCCAAAATGTCGCGAATACCTTGCAAGGCCGCGTCCCGATAGCGCTCAGGATGGTCCGACAGCAGTTTGCGGGTGACGATGCCGCCGTCGGCCGAGCAGGCGACGACGTCGGTAAAGGTGCCGCCTCTATCGATCCAGAATTGCCAGCCTGCTGCCATCGAAATCCGCCCAGAAGAAATTGCCGATCAAAAATTGCGTCACTTTATGTGATGATAGTCGGTTTAAGAAAGGGTCCGCCGGCCGGATTCGTCAACGATATGCGGCGAATCCGGCCGGCAGGCGCAATAATAATCACTGGAGAGGGGGAGTGCGTGGAAACTTTGTTCGATATCGCTTTGCTGGCCATTGCGGCGTATGCCGCCAGGGCCTATTTGCTGCTGCCGGAGACGGTGCAGGATAGAGACATCTTTCCGAGCCGGGCGGCGACTTTCGTGACCCGCTTGGTTCGCGAGCAAAACCTTCGCGACGTGCCTGCCGATCGCGCCAAACCGGTTTCGATCGCCAATTCCGCCGCGGAGGCAGATGCGGTGGAGATCGTCGAAAACCCGGTCGCCGAGTTGACAACGGCGATCGAGGAAACCGCCCTTGTCGAGACGCCGGCCAAGCCGGCGACGGTAACCGATGATGTTGAAACGATGGCCGAAGCGGCACCGCGCGTGCCGGAAGACTCCATCTTGAGCCGCCATTATTTCGCGCGACTGCTGGCTGAAAAAGCCGCGCTGGCCAATCCGTATCCGACTGAGTCGGTACTGTGCCGGCACTATCGGCAACGTTTGGACGCGTTGCTTGATCTGAAAGCGTCGGATTCCGAGAGCGCTAGCGACCATGATGTAATTGAAGCAGCGCCCGATTTCGCCGATGAATCGGCGAATCTTGAGCTTGACGATGGCGGCGAGCGGATCGCAAGCCACGCCGGTGCGGGCGTCGGCGTTTCCGTGGTCGCCCCGACCGACTCGGTGTTGAGACGGCATTTTCTGGCGCAGCTACAACGGGAACTTGAGGCCGAATGGCCGGATAGTCCGACCGATTCGGTTTTAAAGCGCCATCGCCAACAGTGGTTGGAAGCGAAAATCGCCGCCCAACTTGGCGAATAATCCGAGCTGATTCGATAGGCCCGCCGGCACCGGATAAGGCGCCGACGGCGCTAGTCTGCGATTAAACCGCTTGCGGCGCGGTTTGTTTACGCTTGCCGGTGCCGAGCAGGCCCAACAAACCGCTCAAAAATAGCCAGGTGGCGCCCGGCAGCGGTACCGCGGAAACGCCGGTCAACGAAAAAGTTTGGTTGAACGTGGTGCCGCCGACAATATCGGTGCCGATCCGCAGCCAGTCGGGGGCCAGGTTTTCATCGCGTATCCAGGATTGCAGATCCGGCGAGAAGGGACCGCTGCCGCCAACGATGGGTTTGGCCGCCGACAACCACAGAAAATTGCCGTTCTTTAATTCCACCTGCGGCACGAAAAAGTAGTGATCGGCGTCCAGCGTAATGGCTCGGCTGAAATCGATACTAACGTTGATTTCTCGACCGCTGACGGTGCCTTCGCCGCCGATGGTTTGGTTCGGTAGCGGGTGAATGCCGTTCAACACCGAGTTGGCGGCGGTGGCGACATCGCCGAGCACGCTGACGTTGTAGCTCAAGCTATTATCGGCCGAACCGCGCGATTCGAATGCGACGTCGGCGGGCGAATTGACCCGGGTTGGGACTCGGCCGGACGGCGGATTGACCGAGTCTTTATCGAAAATCCGGTAAATTTCCACGTTGACGTTGGCAATGTCGGCCAAAGTAGCGCCGTTGGCCAGCAAGCCGGCGAAACTTGCGTGGTTGAGCTGGGTTTTCTCGGCCAGGATGAAATCGTCGGCCGATTCGATCTCCAGGGCCCCGGCTTGGGCGCCGACGGCGATTCTAAAGTCGGGGTCGCCGGTGCTGAAGCTAAAGGCCGAGGCTTCGTAAGATGTTGCGAACAAAGCGGACAAGGTCAGGACGGGAATGAATTTGTGTTGCATGGTCGTTCTCCTAAATTGTAATGAGTCATGATGAGACGGAGTCTCCGATACCGAAACTGCTGACAGCTTCTGGCAATGACTATTGCGAGCAGCGTGCCAAATCTGTTTCAAATAAATTCATTTGTTATTTCATTGACTTGGATTGAAATTGCTTTGAGGGTTTCCGGGGCGGCTCAGCGACGAAAGTTGCGGCGCTTTGGCCCCTATGTTTGGCGGACGCCGGTCGACGCCGGCTGACCTCATGCGTCGGCAAGGTGGACTCGGCAACTTTCGTCGCAGGGGTGTCCGCGGCGGTTTAATCATCGAAGGGGGTAGGGCTGTGCCGATTCGAAGTAACCATCATTCGCCGCATCCGAAAAAGCCAGCGGAGCAGCAAGCGTGAACCGGAAACGGTATCCGGGTATTTTGGCGATAGGCTGGCTCAGTCTCGCTTGCGCGGCTCTGGCGCGGGCGGAAGTACCGCCGACATTGCTGCCGCTGCCGACGACGGTTGGCGGAGATCCAAACCGTATTGCGCTGGGACAGCGTTTGTTTCACGAGCCCAAGCTGTCCGATCAAGCCGCTCGCTCCTGCGCTAGTTGCCACCCGCTCGACCGGGGCGGCATGGACGGCAAGGCTCGCGCGGTATCGGCCGATGGGGCGGCGGTTCTGCGCAATACGCCCAGCTTGTTCAACGTGGCGTTCAATTACTTTTTCAATTGGGACGGCGTCGTGACGACGCTGGAGGCGCATACCGAAAAAGTCATGTTGAATCCCAACATCATGAAGGCCAATTGGCCGGGGGTGATCGCGCGCTTGGCCGGCGCAGCCGATTATGTCGCGGCCTTCGCCAACGCGTATCCCGATGGCTTGACGCCCGCCAACGTCGTCGATGCCGTGACCAGTTTCGAGCGCAGTCTGGTGACGCCGAACGCCCGTTTCGATCGCTTTCTGCGCGGCGACAGCACGGCGTTGAGCGCCGACGAACAACAGGGTTACCGTTTGTTCAACGATCTGGGCTGCGTGGCCTGCCACCAAGGCGTCAATTTGGGCGGCAATTTGTTTCAAAAGTTCGGCGTGTTCGGCGCGCCGCCCAGCGAGACCGATGCCGTCGACGCCGGCCGCTATCTGGTCACCGGCAATCCGAGGGACAACGGCGTGTTTCGCGTGCCCAGTTTGCGTAATGTCGCCGCCACTGCGCCGTATTTTCACGACGGCCGCGCCGCCGATCTGGAGACTGCGGTCAGCACGATGGCCAAATACCAGCTCGGCAAGCCTTTGGCCGAGCGGCAACGCGATTTGCTGGTCAAGTTTCTACATAGTTTGACCGGCGAATATCGGGGCAAATCGTTGCTCGCCGAGCCTTCCGCCAAGCCATGACCGGCTTTTCCTGGAAACCCAGGTTGATCGTCGCCGTCTTGGTCGGTGCGATTACGTATCTTTGGATACAGAGCGCCAACCCGGAACTGGAACGGCGCGATCGCTTGCAGGCGACGCTGCGGATCATCGAATTGCGCGACGCCGAATTGATGCGCGACATCTTGCTGACCAGGGCCGGATTGCTGACCAATTACGACGCATTGACCCGGACCGGCCAATCTCTGCTGAATTTGTCTCGAGGTCTGCGCGACGAGCTGGCGGCTTCGGTAAGCCCCGAGCCGCGCCGGATGGGTGATCTGGCCGGCGCTTTATCGGCCGCGCTGCAAGACCGGCTGACACAAATCGAATATCTGAAATCCGACAATGCCTTGTTGCGTAATTCGGTGATGTCCTTCAACGAGATCGGTAGAAACCTACAGCTAAGCGCCAAGCCGGCCGACAGCGCCAGGCTCACCAATTTGTGGCGGTTGATGGCCGGCTTTTTGGAAAATGCCGGGCCTGAGTCGGCGCGGGAGCTTGAACAGGAGCTGGAGCGTTTATCCGGGCTGAATTCTCAGTCCGACGATTATCAGGTGTTAATTGCCCATGGCCGATTGATTGTCGAGGTTTTGCCCAAGGTCGACGCGGCGTTGCAATCCATCATCGGCCAGCCGATTTTGAGCCGGATCGACGATTTGCAACACGCTTTACACCTCTACGGCGACGGCGCCGAACGGCGCGCTGAACACTTTCGGTTGGCGCTGTATCTGGTGGCGGTGTTGTTGGCGGCTTATCTGTTGTATCAGTTCGCGTTGTTAAGGTCGCATACCTTGGCTTTGCGTAGGACGCACGCCAGTTTGAAACAGGAGATAGGCGAACGCTTGCAGGCGGAGTCCTGGTTGCGGGAAAGCGAAGCCCGCTTGCGGGCTATTACCGATTCGGCGCGCGAAGCGATCGTTTCGGTGGATGCCGGCGGCAACCTCGTTTCCTGGAACCGGGGCGCGGCGTTGATGTTCGGGGAGGCTGCCGAAGAGGCCCTCGGGACGTCGAGCCAACGTTTCTGGATCAATGCGCAGGCGGCGATACAAGCGCAATTGCAAGCGGAAGCCGATGCGACCGACCGGATGATAAATCCAATCACCGAATCGCTTGGAATACGTCGGGACGGTGAGACGTTTCCGATCGAAGTCTCACTTTCCCATTGGACCCGAGGTGAGGAGCGCTTTTCGACCGCGATTATTCGCGACATCAGCGCACGCAGACAATTGGAAGCGGTGGCCAGACAGCAGGAGCTGCAACTGATACAAGCCAACAAAATGACCGCATTGGGTACCTTGGTATCCGGGGTCGCTCACGAAATCAACAACCCCAACCAACTGATTTTGTTGAACGCCGGTTTGCTGGCCGATATTTGGAGCGACGCGCTGGAGATTTTGGACGATCGCTACCGGGCCGGCGGCGAGTTCTCGTTGGCCGGTTTGCCGTATACCGAGTTGCGCGCTAGCGCCGGCGTCTTGATAGACGACATCGGAGACGGTGCCAAACGCATCGAGCGCATCGTGGCCGACCTGAAACATTACGCTCGTCCGCAAACCGAACAGGCCGGCGCCGCATTTTCGCTGAACGAGGCGGTGGAGCGCGCGGTCCGTTTGGTCAAGCACTTGATCGCGCGCAAAACCGGACATTTCGAAATCCGCCTCGATTCGACGCTACCGCCGCTGCAAGGCGACCCGCGGCAGGTGGAACAAGTCGTCGTGAATTTATTGATTAACGGGCTGGACGCTCTCACCGATACCGACCAGACGCTCGGCGTAGCAACCCGCCGGCTGGACGACGAGGGCGAGGTCTGCGTCGAGGTCACGGATCAGGGGGGCGGGATTTCCCCAGAACACATTCAGCAACTGTGCGACCCGTTCTTTACGACCAAGCAAGCGTGCGGCGGTACCGGATTGGGTCTTGCGATCAGCGCTTCGCTGATGCGCGCCCACGGCGGCCGCTTGAACTTTTCGTCCGAACCGGGGCGGGGCACGGTGGCCCAAGCGATTTTTCCGGTTAACTCCAAACCCTGGTCGGCGGCCGAACATGCGGACTAAAGCGTTAAACCCGTTACCGATTTTATTGGTCGACGACGAATCCCAGATACTGCATAGCGCCAGTTTGGTGTTGCGCGGCGCCGGCCATGCCGAGGTATTGACGCTGGACGACAGCCGAGCGGTTTTACCGTTGTTGGCCGAACGGCCGGTTGGTGTGATCGTGCTGGACTTGACGATGCCGCATCTGTCCGGGTTGGCGTTGCTGGCCTCGATTGCCGCCGAATACCCGGAGATCGCCGTGATCGTGATGACCGCCACCAACGATTTGCCAACTGCGGTGGAGTGCATGCGTAACGGCGCCAGCGACTATTTGCTGAAACCGGTCGAGCGCGATTGTTTGGTTGCCGCGGTACGCCGAGCCGTCGAAGCGCGATTGCTGCGAGCCGAGTTGCTGTCGTTGAAGGACTGCTTGCTGGCCAACCAGCCGCATCAACCGGGGCGGTTCGAAGAAATCGTCACCCAAAGTTCGGCGATGTTTGCGATTTTTCGTTACATCGAAGCCGTCGCCGCGTCGCCGCAACCGGTGTTGATCAGCGGCGAAACCGGCACCGGCAAGGAATTGATCGCCCGCGCCCTGCATCGGCAGTCCGGCCGGCCCGGCGAATTGGTGGCGGTGAACGTTGCCGGATTGGACGACAACCTGTTTGCCGACACCTTGTTCGGTCACGCCAAGGGTTCGTTTACCGGAGCGGACCGCGCGCGGGATGGTTTGATCGCCAGTACCGGTGACGGCACGCTGTTTCTGGATGAAATCGGCGACTTGAGCATCGCGTCGCAGGTCAAATTGTTACGCGTGCTGCAGGATGGCTCTTACTATCCGATTGGCGCGGACCGGCCGCGCCAGAGCCGGGCGCGCATCGTGGTCGCCACGCATTGCGACGTCAAGCGCCAAGCCGAACAGGGCGGGTTTCGCAAGGATTTGTACTTCCGGCTGCGCACCCATCATATTCAATTGCCGCCGCTCCGCGAACGCCGCGAGGATTTGCCGCAACTGGCCTTGCATTTTGTCGAGAAAGCGGCGGCCAGCCTGGGCAGACCAGCGCCGAACGTGCCGCCGGCACTGTTTCAATGGTTGGAGAATTACCGTTTTCCGGGCAATATCCGCGAGTTGGAAGGCTTGTTGTTCGATGCGGTCGCTCGCAGTCAGGGTTCGGTGCTATCGTTGCAAAGCGTGAAGGACGCGATCGCCGACGAAGGCTTCGGCAATCGGTCGGGCGACGCCGCCGGCGAATTTGCAGCGCCGGCCGCCGAATATC
Source organism: Methylomonas sp. LWB (assembly GCF_001856095.1). Lineage (NCBI taxonomy): Bacteria > Pseudomonadati > Pseudomonadota > Gammaproteobacteria > Methylococcales > Methylococcaceae > Methylomonas > Methylomonas sp. LWB. The sequence goes on along the minus strand of NZ_MKMC01000078.1, from coordinate 135,405 downwards.
CGGAGCGCCTGCCGACCTTGAAAGAAGCCGAGGAAGCCTTGATCGGCGAGGCCTTGCGCCGTGCCCAGGGTAATCAGGGCGTTGCCGCCGGCTTGCTGGGTATTAGTCGGCAAGCCCTGAATAAACGTTTGATTCGGCGCGACGCGGATGGCTTTTGACCGGCCGGTTGCCCCGAATGGCGAACCGGCGCGGCCCGGACAAAAAAGGGAGGCCTAGGCCTCCCTCGTTTTACTCCGCCAGACGGCGCGAATTAACGGTCGGTGCGTTTGTAGACGACGCGGCGGTTGTAAGCGCGGCCCTCGTCGGTTTCGTTGGTATCGACCGGTTGCGATTCGCCGAAACCTTCCGCGGTCAAACGTTTGCCGTCGACGCCTTGTTTGATCAACTCGTTTCTGACCGCGTTGGCGCGGCGTTGCGACAGTTTTTCGTTATAGGCGTCGCTGCCGTAGCTGTCGGTATGACCTTGAATTTCCACGGTCAGGCCCGGATTCAGCTTCATGACTTCGACCGCGTTTTGGATGAGCGGATGGTATTTGGATTTGATGTCGGATTTGTCGAAGTCGAACAATACGCCGCGGAACGCCCAGCAACCGTCTTTATCGACGATCGCGCCTTTCGGTGTGTCGGGGCATTTGTCGGCGCAGTTGTTGACGCCGTCCTTATCGTCGTCCTGTTTCGAGCAGTCGGCGACGGCCGGTGGAGTGCCGGCTTTCAGGAATACGTTTTTAACGAAGTCGCTCATGCCTTTCGGAGAGCTGATTGCATCGGCCGTGGTCGAAAAGCCGCAACCGCCGGCATCGGCGATTTGTTGCAATTCGGCTTGCCCGGCAGCGTCTTCGTCGTTACCGACCCACACCGTGTAGATGCATAAGCGGTCGCCGTACTGAGCTTTCAGGGCGGCGGCGGCCGGGGCGGGCGAGGACTCTTCGATGCCGTCGCTCAATACGATCAGCGCCAAATTGCCGGTGCCGCCGGCCAGGTCTTGGTTGGTCGCTTCCAACGCAGTTGCCAACGGGGTACCGCCGCTGGAACAGGTCAACGAACTTAGCGAGCTTTCGAAACCGGCTTGAGTGTAGCTTTGCAGCGGCTGGTTCAACTTAGTCGCGCTCCAATCCAGGCAAGGGCCGAAACCGAAGCTGCGCAGGCCGGAAGTCAACGGGATGTTGGGAATGGATTTGTTGAATTTGTTGAGCAGGTTTTTCTCGACATCGAGTTTGGTACCGCTGTATTCGGCAGAATTGACGAAGGTGCGGCTCATCGAAGAGGACGAATCGTTGACGACCAGGAAGCTATTGGTTTTCTGAACCAGTTTTCCGGATTTGACCAAGGCGTTCAGGTCTTCGGGTTGGAATGCCTGGAAGGTGTTGCTCGATTGAGTCGCGCAACCGGACAAAATAGCGCCCGCCAAGCCGGCCGTAACGAGTAAGGTTTTTTTCATGGTGGAATTCTCCTGTTGTTATTCTTGGTAGCGGCAAGGCCGAGTTTGGATGCCTTGGGTGCTTAAGTCTAACATCAAACCCTTAATTTTTTGTAGCACGTTCACCTGGATGCGGGGCCATGAAATAATGTAGGTTTGCGAATGGCCTTTTTGGGGGGAATGATGGGCAGATTGATAGGGTTGTGTTTGATATTGCTGCAACTGTCGCCAGCTTGGGCGGACCAGGTTTTGCAAGCCGCCGAACAAGGTAATCCGCAGGCGCAAGCGAAACTGGCATCCTTGTATTTATTAGGCCGGGACGGTTACGAGAAGAACGAGAAACTTGCCGCCGAATGGATGGAAAAGGCCGCCAAGCAGGGCGTCGTGGATGCGCAGGTGGTCATGGGGGCATTGTACGATCGCGGCCTGGGTGTGACCGGCGATACCGATAAGGCGACCCAGTGGTACGAAAAAGCCGCCGCGCAGGGCCATGCGACTTCGTTGGCGATCTTGGGTCGCAACGACGCCGCCAAGGGCAGCGTGCAATTCAATTATCAGGCGATGCGCTTGAATGCCGCGCGATCGATACCGACCGAATACGCTAAAAGATTTTTAACCAGTAAATAAGTGAAGATGAGTATTAGAACCCGATTTGCACCGAGTCCGACCGGTTACCTGCACGTGGGCGGCGCCCGAACCGCGCTGTTTTCCTGGTTGTACGCCCGCAAGCATGGGGGCAAGTTTATCTTGCGGATCGAAGACACCGATTTGGAGCGCTCCAGCCAGGAATCGGTCAATGCGATTCTGGAAGGCATGACCTGGCTGGGACTGGAATACGACGAGGGGCCGTTTTACCAAACCCATCGCTTCGATCGCTACAAGGAAGTCATTCAACAATTGCTCGATCAGGGCGATGCCTATTATTGCTATTGCAGCCGTGAAGAACTGGATGCGTTGCGCGAGCAACAAATGGCCGATAAGGAAAAGCCGCGCTACAACGGCAAATGTCGGGATAGCGCCGATCAGCCGGAACGGGAAAGAGTGGTGCGGTTTCGCAATCCGGATCACGGCGACGTGGTGATCGAAGATTTGGTCAAGGGCCGGATTGTGGTTGGCAACAAGGAGCTGGATGACTTAATCATCGCCCGTTCCGACGGCACGCCGACCTACAATCTGACCGTCGTCGTCGACGACATGGATATGGGCGTGACTCATGTGATTCGCGGCGACGACCACGTCAACAACACCCCCCGGCAAATCAATATTCTAAAGGCGCTTGGCGCAACCTTGCCGGTCTACGCGCACGTACCGATGATCTTGGGTTCCGACGGCGCGCGCTTGTCGAAACGTCACGGCGCGGTTAGCGTGATGCAATACCGCAACGACGGTTATCTGCCGGAAGCCTTGCTAAATTATCTGGTACGGCTAGGCTGGTCGCACGGCGATCAGGAGTTGTTTTCGATCGACGAGATGATTGCCTTGTTCGAACTGGAAAAGGTCAATGTCTCCGCGTCGACCTTCAATACCGACAAGCTAATCTGGTTAAATCATCAGTACATCATGAACAGCGACCCGGCCCATGTCGCTCGGCATCTGGCTTGGCACATGGGCGAGCGGGGTATCGATCCGGTAACCGGCCCGGCCTTGATCGACGTCGTCAAGTTGCAACGGGAGCGTTGCAAGACGTTGGTGCAGATGGCCGATGAGAGTCTGTATTTTTATCGGGACTTCGATAGTTACGACGACAAGGCTGTCAAAAAGAACTTCAAGCCCGGCGTCGAGGACGTGTTACAGGCGGTGTGGTCCGGTTTCGACGCCTTGGCGAATTGGTCGGCCGAGCCCTTGCATCAAGTGGTGCTGGATACCGCCGAAAAGTTGCAACTGAATCTCGGCAAGGTCGCGCAACCTTTGCGCGTCGCGGTTTGCGGCGGCGCGGTGTCGCCGGCCATTGATGCGACGCTGGCCTTGCTGGGCCGCGAAAAAACCCTGGATCGGATTGCGCGCGCGATCAAATTTATCGAAGATCACGAAAATTGATAGACAGAGATTTTTAAGTCTGTATAATAGTCGGAATCAGCTACGGGGCCATAGCTCAGCTGGGAGAGCGCTTGCATGGCATGCAAGAGGTCAGGAGTTCGATCCTCCTTGGCTCCACCAATAGTTGATTTCGTCTTAGTCCCCATCGTCTAGTGGCCTAGGACACCGCCCTTTCACGGCGGTAACCGGGGTTCGAACCCCCGTGGGGACGCCAACGCACTCGGTGTGTTGTTCGAAAAGCAATTCTAAAATCCGCAGTAAAAATGTTCTTGGTCCCCATCGTCTAGTGGCCTAGGACACCGCCCTTTCACGGCGGTAACCGGGGTTCGAACCCCCGTGGGGACGCCACTTCTTGCAAACCTCGCTGGTACGCGCGAGAACGGTCTAAACCCGGTTCCGGGCTGAGTTGTCGCGAGCGACCACCCCATTCGCTATTTGCTCGTGCGTTTCTACAAACACCCACTTCCAGAAATTCCGGTAACCGATAGACGCTAGCTGGCGGATGTGTGGCGACCGGTTCGGTGTGGGGCCTAGGGATTCAGAGCGGATTGGAGTAGTGACACTAGGGGTCTTTGGAGCTAGGCGTTTCCAGTTTGGATAAGCCTAACTGCGGTACCGCCCATTCCGATCCTGCTACCGATAAGTGCCCGCCGTCTTTGTAAATCGACGTGCCGTCCGCCAACCGCGTCCGACAGTATCCATCCTCGCATAAAATATCGTCGAAGCGCAGTAAACTACTCCGACTGCGTTGTTGGACTTCGGTCAAGCTGTCGATAATGCCGCGCTGATAGACTTGGTGTTCTTCGAAGCGAAAATTGCAGTCGTTACGGCCAAGCACCAGCAAGCCGCTTTGCTTGTGTCGCCAACATTCGCCGACATCGAACCCAGGTCTGGGGGGCGGGGCGATCAATACCGGTATTTTGCCGCTAGCGGTCAGTCTGGCGAGTGTGGTCAACATTTGTTCTACCGCGAGCGCGCGGTTGCCGACGATTTTTTTGCCTTGATAAAATTGCGTCAGTTCGCCTTCGTCGAAATAGCCGGAGTAGGGCGAACTCATGATCACGTAACGGATCGACGGACTGGATTCGATAAAGCGGATGGCTTTTTCATTGAAAGCCAGACAGCGTTCGGCCCAAGTTTCATCGTAATTTTTGTCCAGCGAAGCCAGACCCAGGATTGGCGCGCAGGCTGCCATCGTAATCTGGATCATCGATTCGGCGATCGGTTTTTCGTTTTGCAAGCCGGGTATCAAATGCATCGTGTAACTATCGCCCCACAGCGCGTAGACCGGTTGCGCGGCGGAGCTGCATTGTTCCGGGTGCTCGAACACCAAACTGCCCGCGGAGCAAGCCTGCTTTAAGCCCCAATTCGGCGTCCTCGAGGTAGGTTTGGCGGCGGAGCCATTCCATGACCTGAGTAAATCGGCGGATAGCGGTGTTATAACCACCAACAGCGACGCAGCGGCCAGCCATTTAAAGGTCTTATTTCGATTGACTTGCCAGCCGTAGCGGAAGCGCTGTTCCACGTATTCGAATTGTAGATAAGCCAGCACCAGTGCGGCGAGCAACAGCAGGTATTTGACGTATAACGGGACGGCGTCGAGATAGGCGGTTCTGGCCAATGCAAATAGCGGCCAATGTACCAGATAGAGCGAATACGACCAGTCGCCCAGTTTTTCGACGGCGCGGGTCAGTAAATTTTGTGCTAGCCAGTCGCTATTGCCGGCGATCAGCACGGCCGTGGCCATCACCACTAGCAGCGCATCAATGCGGGGATGGGCGCTATCGATAGGCGCGGCGCATAAATAGCCAATCAGCAGCAAGGCCGGTAGTTTGACACGCTTGGTAACGTTTAAGGCAGGGGCTTTCAACATGCGCCAAGCCAGCAGCGATCCGGTCAGCATCTCCCAAGCGCGGGTGGGTAGGAAAAAAAAGGCGGCAGTCGGCGAGTCGAGTTCGGGCAAGCGCCAATAACTCAGCCTAAAACTGACGAAAATCAAGCACAGGCTCAGACTGAGTAAGGTCGCGACTGCCAGTGCCGGAAAACGCCAGCGGGGCCTGATCAAATAAAGCATCAGTGGAATGCACAAGTAATATTGTTCTTCGACCGACAACGACCAGGTATGCAGTAGCGGCTTACTTTCCGCCGCGGTTTCGAAATAACCGGACTGAAACGGCAATACGATATTGGCGGTAAAGGTGACGGTCCCGATCAGTTGCTTAACGAAGTCGTCCCACTGTTCAGCGCTCAGCACCGTCGCGCCGAGCAGGCTGGTAAAAATCAACGTGCAGTAGGCGGCGGGCAACAGCCTTTTGGCGCGTCTGGCATAAAAGCGCGGGAAGGAAAAGCGGTCGGCGGCCAGGTCCCGCAGGATAATCGACGTGATTAAATAGCCGGAAATCACGAAAAACACGTCCACGCCCAGATAGCCGCCGCGGAGTGGAACGACTTCCGAGTGAAAAATCAGCACGGCGAGGATCGCGATGCCGCGCAAAAACTGTATGTCGGGACGCACGGACGTGGTTTTCATGGCCGGCAAAGCTGGAGCAATGATTATAGGAATCCTGGGATTGGCTTACTCAGGCGTCTTGACGTTTCCTCCGTGCAAGCCGCATTCTTTCTTGGTGGCTTCTTCCCACCACCAGCGGCCGGCGCGTTCATGCTGATTGGGCAAAACCGGCCGGGTACAGGGCTCGCATCCGATACTGATATAGCCGTGTTGGTGCAAGTCGTTGAACGGCACCTGATAAGCCTCGATGTAATCCCAAACCTGTGCCGACGACCAATTCAGCAGCGGATTGAATTTGATTAGCTGCTTACCAGGTCCGGAAAAGCCGGCGTCCAGTTGCACTTCCGGAATATCGCCGCGCGTGTCCACGCTTTGATCCTTGCGTTGGCCGGTGATCCAGGCATCCAAGCTAGCCAACTTGCGTTTCAACGGTTCGACCTTGCGGATGCCGCAGCATTGTTGGTGGCCCTCATCGTAAAAACTGAACAAGCCTTTTTCCTTGACGAAGGCTTCCAGACTGACGTAATCGGGGCTGAGAATCTCGATCGCGATGCCGTAATGCTTGCGTACCCGGTCGATAAAGCGGTAAGTCTCGGGATGCAGCCGGCCGGTATCCAGCGAAAACACCTGTATGTCTTTTCTGATTTGTAGGGCCAGATCGATCAATACCACATCCTCGGCACCGCTGAATGAAATGGCGATATTGTCGAAATGGGCCAGCGCGGTTTTCAGGATGGTGCGGGGATTCTTGCCTTGTAGTTCGGATTCAGCGGTAGTAAGGTCGAATGCGGTCATCGGTTCAGCTCTGGGCGAAATAACGGGATAAATATTCGTCGAAGTCCAACGTGTCCGAGGCTTCGATGTCGCGTTGTTTTTGTAGCGAAGCGGCGGCCATCGCCTCGAATTGTTGCTGGGTCGCATCGTCCAGCGGTTCGGCATTGAAATAATGCTTGTGCAGCGCCGATGTGTTGCTGGCGAAACAACCGAATTCCTGGCCGTTCTCGCGCATGCAGGCCAGGATGCGCGCCGACGGCGTCAAGGCCGGATTGTCCACCACCGCCAGTTGCTGTTGCAAGGCCAATTGATAGGGTCTATCCAGGCTGCCGCGGTCCAGCACCGCGCAGATTGCTTGCATCGCGTAGAGAATATCGTGGGCCCATTGTTGCAAGGTCAGGGTTTGGCCGTTGCGGCTCAACTCCAGTCCGGGGCGGCGGCCTTGATTGGCCACCAACAACTGGTTGCTATTGTTGACCTGAAACTCGTCCGGGCCTTGCGGCGGACTGTCTTGGAGCAGACAGTACAGCAAAAACGCTTCCACGAAGCGGGCGGTGCTTTCGTCGATGCCGATCGGATTCAGCAGATTCAAATCCAGCGAGCGCATTTCCACGTACAGCACGCCGCGCCGCTTCAGCGCCAGCGTCGGTTTTTCGCCGGATTGGGCGATTTGCTTGGGCCGCATCGTGCTGTAAAACTCGTTCTCGATTTGCAGGATGTTGGCGTTTAGTTGTTGATACTCGCCGTCGACCTTGACGCCGATTTTTTCGTAATCCGGGTAGGGCGTGCTGATCGCGGCCGTCAAACTGTCGACGTAACCGTCCAGCGAGTTGTAGTCGATTTTCAAGCCCGCCTGGTTTTTGCTCTTGTAGCCGATGTCGCTCATTCGCAGCGAGGTGGCGTAGGGATGAAATAGCGTGTGTTCGTCGAATTCCTTGAATTGCTCCATCAACTGCGGGCGGCTTTTAAAGAAGCTTTTGCAGATGGCCGGCGATGCGCCGAACAAGTATAAAATCAGCCAGCCCTGGCGGTGGAAATTGCGGATCAGCCCGAAGTAGGCCTTGGAAATAAACTCTTCCAACGTGGCGCCGTTGCCGGCGTAGCTATATAAAGCCGGCCACAGGGCTTCCGGAACCGAATAATTGAAATGAATGCCGGCGATGGCTTGCATCGTGCGGCCGTAGCGGTGCCATAAACCCTTGCGGTATACGTGCTTCATCTTGCCGATGTTGGAGCGGCCGTATTCGGCGATCGGGATACTCAAGTCGCCGTCGATACCGCATGGCATGCTGGTGGCCAGCAACATCTCGTCGCCCAGATGCGGGTAGACGAACTGGTGCAACTGGTGCATGTAATGCAAGGTTTGCTTGATGTCGGAGAACGGCGGCGTGATGAATTCCAGCAGCGCTTCCGAATAATCGGTGGTCAGGTAAGGATGGGTCAGCGCCGAACCCAAGGCCCGCGGATGCGGGGTTTGGGCAATCACACCGTGCTCGGTAATGCGCAGGCTTTCCTTCTCTATGCCTTTCAGCCCCTGTTTTAGTAGATATTGTTGATCGTTGTCGATCAGGTACTTCAGGCGGTCGGGTAACTCGCAATAGGTGATGTTCATCGAATCAGTGATTAAGCGCCGAGGCGTCTCCAAGAAGCCCGGCATTATATAGGGGGAGGGGGATTTGTTGAAATCGGTCGACCGTTCGGCGCGAATTGCTGTTTGGGATCGGAGGCGCGTGCCGGGCGGCCGCCGGCGCCAACTATGTTTTAATATGGCGATGCTTTCGTTCCGATCTATCCATTTCTGATATCGATTCATGACCGCCAATCCCGCCCTGGACGTCCTGCGCAACGTGTTCGGCTATGCCAGTTTTCGCGGCCCGCAGCAGGCCATCATCGATAGTGTCGTCGCCGGGCAAGACGCGTTGGTGCTGATGCCGACCGGCGGCGGCAAGTCGCTGTGTTACCAGGTGCCGGCCTTGGTCAGGGACGGCGTCGGCATCGTCATTTCGCCGCTGATCGCGTTGATGCAGGATCAGGTCAGCGCCTTGCACCAGCTCGGCGTGCGCGCGGCGTATTTGAATTCGACGCTGGATTTGGAACAGGTTCGCGCCACCGAGCAGGCTTTGCTGAACGGCGAACTGGATTTGCTCTACATCGCCCCGGAGCGGCTGGCGAATGCCCGAACCCAGGCCTTGTTCGGCCGTTGCCGGATTGCGTTGTTCGCGATCGACGAAGCGCATTGCGTCTCGCAATGGGGCCACGATTTTCGCGCCGATTACCTGCTGCTGTCGGTGTTGCACCAACAATTTCAGCAAGTACCGCGCATCGCGCTAACCGCTACCGCCGACGAGCGCACCCGCCAGGAAATCATCGTCCGTTTGGGTCTGGAGCAGGCGCGGGTCTTCGTCAGCGGCTTCGACCGGCCCAATATTCGCTACCGCATCGTTCAAAAAGACAACGCCCGTCAGCAACTGCTGAACTTCATCCGCACCGAACATCCCGGCGATACCGGCATCGTTTATTGTTTGTCGCGCAAAAAAGTCGAGGAAACCGCCGATTGGCTGAATCAAAAAGGTTTGCGGGCCTTGCCTTACCACGCCGGCATGGATCATGCTCAGCGCCAGAAAAACCAGCATCAGTTTTTGATGGAGGATGGCCTGATTATCGTCGCGACCATCGCTTTCGGCATGGGCATAGACAAACCCAACGTGCGCTTTGTCGCTCATCTGGACTTGCCTAAAAGCGTCGAAGCCTACTATCAGGAAACCGGTCGGGCCGGCCGCGACGGCCTGCCGGCCAACGCCTGGATGGCTTACGGCTTGCAAGACGTGTTGACGTTGCGGCAAATGCTGGCGTCGTCGAATGCCGACGAGGCGCATAAGCGGGTCGAGTACCACAAACTGGATGCGATGTTGGCTTTATGCGAGATGGTCAGCTGCCGGCGTCAGGCGCTGCTTGGCTATTTTGGCGACGAACTGGAGCAGGGTTGCGGAAACTGTGATACTTGCCTGGAGCCGGTGGCGACCTGGGATGGCAGCGTGGCCGCCCAGCAGGCTTTGTCCTGCATTTACCGCACCGGCCAACGCTTCGGCGCGACATATTTGATCGACGTATTGTTGGGTAAGAGCGACGAGCGAATTCGCAACAACGGCCACGACCGGCAATCGACCTTCGGCATCGGTAAGGCGCTGGACGAAAAAACCTGGCGCTCGGTGTTTCGCCAGTTGGTCGCCAAGTCGCTGGTCGAAATCGACTTCGAGGGCCACGGCAGCCTGAAACTGACCGAAGCGTGCCGGCCGGTATTGCGCGGCGAACAAACCTTGATGCTGCGCAAGGATGTACAAACCGCGAAGGTTGGCCGCGACCGGGTCGAAAAACGCCAGCCCGGCGGCGCGGCCGACAGCGCGCTGTGGGAAGCCTTGCGCGCCAAGCGCCGAGAACTGGCCGACGCCCAGGACGTGCCGCCCTATTTCATCTTCAACGACGCGAGCTTGATGGCGATGGTCGAAAACCGGCCGCGCGATCACCAGCAATTCGCGCGCATCTCCGGCGTCGGCCAGCGCAAATTGGCATTGTACGGCGACGATTTTCTGGCCGTGTTGGCCGAGTTCGACGACCGTCCGTCAGGCGACACCGTTGGCGAAAGTTTGGCCTTGTTCCGCTTGGGCTACAGCGTCGAGCAGGTAGCCGGCCAGCGCGGTCTGACGGCGGAAACCGTGTACAGCCACATGGCCAAGGCACTGGAAGCGGGGCTCGTCGAGCTGAATGAAGTATTGAGTTTGGGCTCGAACGAAATCGCCGAAATCGAGCAAGTGATATTGGCTCTGCCGGAGGCGCAACGCAATGCGCTAAAACCGGTTTACGAACAATTGGGCGGGGCTTACGGTTACGGCGTGCTGCGCTGCGTGAGGGCCGCCTTGCAGCGTCAGACGGCGTGAGGTCTGGAATCGAAGCGGTATTCGGTTTTCAGGCAGTGGTCCAGCCACTTTTCCAGGAAGTAATTCAAGCGCCATTTGTAATTCTGGATTTCCAGTAAACGGCCCGGATTGGGGAATACCTGATCGACGGCTGGCCGTTCGTGATCGCGGATTGCTTCGGCCAGTTTGGCGTCCAGGTAAATGCGGATCTTGACCGCCGGTACCATCAACTCGCTCAAATGGGTGCCGAAGCAGTGGCTGAGTTCTATCGTCAAGGTATAAGGATTGCGCTCCAGCACTTCCAGATGCAGGGCCGGCTTGTTGCCGGTGATGCCGACCGCGGTCTTATCGAAGGCACTCAGATTGGGGATTAGCCGGAACAATTTCTGGTAGTTGGATTCGCACAGCTTTTCCAGGCACAACGAGGTATTGACCGGGTGCACCAGGCTCATGTCAGTCTTCCCGGTAACAGGCGCAGGCGCTGGCGGTTTCCCACAGTACCACCTGATCGACGTCGAAGCCGCGTTGCTTGACGTATTGGTAAATCATTTTACTCAGCACTTCGGCGGTAGGATGCTCGTCCAGCGCTAGAAATTGCTCGTTGTGTGCCGTCAGAGCCGGAATCAGCGGATCGTCCTTGTGTAACAGAAAATTGTGGTCCAGCACGTCGTCGATAAAGGTTTCCACGCAGGCTTTGACGTCGGAAAAATCGCAGACCATGGCTTGTTCGTTCAACTGGGCGGCGCGGATCGAGATACTGGCCTTGACGCTGTGGCCGTGCAGGTTGCGGCACTTGCCCGGATGGTTCATCAGCCGGTGACCGTAGCAAAAATAAACTTCTTTGGTGATGACGAACATAGATTTGAGTTTACATCCCTGTCGGGGCGAGGGTGTCAGTTGCCCTTGATGCTTTTGATCGAGGCGGCGATTTCATAGCTGGCATCGGCTTGCCGAACGCTACGCACCACTTCGATGAAGGCCGTCATCGGCGGGGTGATCGAGGTTTTCGGGATAATGCTGACTTCCATCGCCGCGCCGATGTCGAAGGACCGTTCCGCGATAAACGACACGCCGGCTCCGCTCAAGGTCAAGCAACGGCCCACCTTGATTTCGTCGGAATCCGCCGCCCGGTAAGTGATGTCACAGTCCACATCCATCCGGATGTAATCGCGTTTTTCGTCATGAGTCAGCATGGGCCCTCCGCGTGGTTCCAGCAGTGATAGTAAATAAACCGGATTGAGTGTACATAAAAACGGGCGATTCTGCTTGGCAAATAGCCCTGAGTTCGCGGCCGCGCCCGGCCTTTTTGTCCGGCTTGTGACGGCTCCGACAAGCCGACGCGTAACGGCTTAGCCCGCGTTTTGCGCCTGACGCGACGGGGCGATTTGTGTAAAATCCCGCCACTTTTCTCGACAGTCTTTAGGCATACGCATGAGCAAATCCATCGTTCTGACCGGCATCACCACCACCGGCACGCCGCATCTGGGCAATTACGCCGGGGCGATTCGGCCGGCCATCCAGGCCAGCAAGGACGAGCAGGTCCGGCCGTTTTATTTTCTGGCCGATTATCACGCGCTGATCAAATGCAACGAGCCGGCCAGGGTCAAGCAATCCAGCCTGGAAATCGCCGCCACCTGGCTGGCGCTGGGCTTGGATACCGCCAACGCGGTGTTCTATCGCCAATCGGACGTGCCGGAAATTCTGGAACTGACCTGGATGCTGACTTGCGTGACCGCCAAGGGCTTGATGAACCGCGCGCATGCCTATAAAGCCGCCGTTGCCGAAAACGAAGAAACCGAGGGCAACGATCCGGACAAGGGCATCACGATGGGCTTGTTCAGCTATCCGATCCTGATGGCGGCCGACATCTTGATGTTCAACGCCAACAAGGTGCCGGTCGGCAAGGATCAAATCCAGCACATCGAAATGGCCCGCGACATCGCCAGCCGCTTTAATCATATCTACGGCGAGCACTTCGCGTTGCCGGAAGCGGTATTGGACGACAACGCCGCCACCTTGCTGGGCCTGGATGGCCGCAAGATGAGTAAAAGCTACAACAACACGATACCGCTGTTCGAGCCGGAAAAGAAACTGCGCAAGTTGATCAACAAGATCAAGACCAATTCGCTGGAGCCGGGCGAACCCAAGGATACCGAAGGCTGCACGCTGTTCGGCATCTACCAGGCCTTCGCCAACCCGCACGAAGTCGAGGCGATACGCCAGCGCTACGCCGAAGGCATAGGCTGGGGCGAAATGAAGCAAGTGCTGTTCGAAAAAATCAACGACGAGATCGCCCCGGCCCGCGAGCGCTACGAAGCCTTGCTGCAAGCGCCCGAGCATATCGAACAGCAATTGCGCGACGGCGCTGAAAAAGCCAGAGCCATCAGTCGGCCGTTTATCGAACGCTTGCGCGAAGCGGTGGGGATTTCCCGGCTGCACGGCTAACCGCGCCGTCGGCGATGGCGGGTTAACGGACACCGGCGCCGATGTCGTTCATCGCGCTTTATATCGCCAAAGCGTTGTTGCTGCCGCCGATGGGCTTGCTGTTGGCGGCGATCCTGGCGCTGGCCGGCAAACGTAAATCCGGAGGACGCGTGGCGCTGATTTGTCTGATCTTGCTATTGCTGTTGAGCTTGCCGGCGGTCGTCAATCGCCTGGCGCTGGCTTGGGAACGCTTTCCGCCGTTGGCACGGGATGCTTACTCGCAAGTTCAACCGCAAGCCCTGGTGGTCATCGGCGGCGGCTTGCTGTACGGCGAAACCGAATACCCCGGCGGGGTGACCCTGCATCCGCGCAGCCTGATCCGGGCACGTTATGCCGCCAAATTGGCACTGGCCTTGAATCTGCCGGTGTTGGCTTCCGGCGGCGGCAGTCCGGAAGCGCCGGAGATCAGCGAAGCCGGCTTGATGGCGGAGATGCTGGAAAACGAATACGGCGTCCCACAACCCTGGCGGGAAACCGCCAGCCGCAACACCGCCGAAAATGCCCGCTTCAGTTACGCGCTTTTGCACGAACTCGGCATCGACCGCATCGTGCTGGTGACTCAGGCCTACCACATGCCGCGCGCCGAGCTGGAGTTTCGCAAGGCCGGGTTTAGGGTTGTACCGGCGCCGACCGCCTTCATCGGCCGCGAAGGTCCGTTGACCTGGGCAGATTGGCTGCCGTCGGTTTCGGCGTGGTCGAACGTGTTCTTGCTGGCCCACGAAGCGGTCGGCATGTTCTGGTACCGGCTGCGGTACTGACCGACACCGGTCCGGATTGCAACGAACGCCTAACCAAAGCCAAGCAATACGCACGGCGCCCGCTTTCAATCCGCATGGGAGCGGCTTCAGCCGCGATGTCCATACATGCCGAATACCGTCCGGCCGCTACGTTGACGCTGGTTCCGGCCTCGCGCATAATCCAGCGGCTAGACGGTCGGTGACATATTCATTCATGGCAAAAGGATTTTTCGGAGCGGTCCGGTGTGCGATAACAATAACCATAAAGCGCAAGTTTTCATTAGCTATGCCCACGCCGACAATCAGACCTTCGACAAGGAGGCTCTCGGCTGGGTCAGCAATTTCGTCGATCATTTGACCAAAGCCATCCCAATGAAGCCTGGCGGCAAAGCGGTTAGCTGCTGGATGGATCACCGTTTGGAGCCGCAGCGTTCGGTCGATGAAACCTTGCGGGCGCGGATTCAGGAAAGCGCTTGTATCGTCGCCTTCATGTCGCCGGCGTATCTGAGTTCGCCATGGTGCCGATTGGAAATGGATCTTTTCATCAATTTAGTCGGTGGCGGCAAAGCCAGTAACCGGGTATTTCTGGTCGAATTACTGGAAACCGAGCGTGAAGACTGGCACTACGGTATACGGTCGATTTCCGTGGTTCAATTTTGGGATAAAGCGATTAATCAACCGGAGCCGATAACCTTGGGTTGGCCGGAGCCGGACACAAAAAACGATCGTAAATATTGGCTGGAACTAAGCAATTTGGCCTCTGTACTGGCCCGGCAAATTCAAAACCTGTCGCCGACCGAGCCTACACCTCAACCACCTAAAACTAGCCCAGTCTCTCGCCCGCAAGCTTTGCCACCCTGGCCATCCGGCCCGCTACGACTCATCATCAATGCCGACGTGCCGGACCGCGAGTTGGGCCGCCAAGCGCGGGACTTGCTTGACAAGCTGGACGAACTGAACGTCGAAGCCGTCCTGGCCGCCGAGCCGGCCGCAAACCAGTTGCCCGCCGAATACCGCAACCACCTGGAAACCCAGCTCGCCGAGAGTCACGGCGTGTTGATCGTCTACGGCCAGGCGCCGGCCAGTTGGGCGCAGGCCCAGTATTCGCTGGCCAGTAAGGTGATGAGTTGCCGTAGCGCGCCGATCTGGGGCGGGGTACTGGACGGCCCGCCGCCGGATAAGCCAGAGTCCGGGCTGCCCAGGCGCCGCTTGAAAATACTGGATTGTCGGAACGGCGAAATGGACAGCGAGTTGAAAGGGTTTGTCGAAACGCTGCGCCAAGGAATCGGACATGTTTGATATCCGCGACATCGCCATGCCATATCCCGGCCTGCGGCCGTTCGAAGCTCACGAAAGCGAAATCTTTTTCGGCCGCGAAGGCCACACCGATAGGCTATTGGAAGTCCTGCAACGCGAGCGCTTCCTGGCGGTGATCGGTCCGTCCGGCTGCGGCAAATCCAGCCTGGTACGCGCCGGGCTGTTGCCCGGCCTGGCCTCCGGCGCGCTGGGTACCGGCAGCGCTTGGCGGCTGGCCGTGTGCCGGCCCGGCGGTCAACCGCTGCTGGCGCTGGCGCAAGCGCTATTGGGTCGGCTCGCCTGGGGCCGGGAACTGGTCGGCGGCGAGCGTATCCCCAAGGATGCCGACGATGTTACCGCCGACGTGGCGCTGGTGGCGGCGGAATTGCGCCGCGGCCTGGACGGCTTGCGGAGTTTGTCGGCCTCGGCCGGGGCGCGCCGGCCGGCGGCCGCCCAGCCTTGCAATCTGTTGGTGCTGGTCGATCAATTCGAGGAACTGTTCACCTACGCCGACGCATTGGATGAAGCCGGCGACGAATCGGCGGCGTTTGTCGATCTGCTGTTGGCGGCCCGTGCCGACCCGGATTTGCGGGTCTACGTCGCGATCACGATGCGCACCGACTTTCTCGGTCATTGCGTGCGCTTTCTGAAGCTGCCGGAAGCGATCAATCGCGGCCAGTATTTGACCCCGCGCCTTAGCGACGAGGAAATGTTGGCGGCGATCGTCGGACCGGCGCGGGTATTCGGCGGCGAGGTGCGGGCGGATTTGGCCGAGGCATTGGTCAAAAGCATCGGCAACGACGCCGACCAATTGCCGCTGTTGCAACATGCCCTGGCCCGGATGTGGCGTGAGGCGGAACGCAAAAACCCGGATCGGCCGCTGATCGACGCGGACTGTCTGCTAGCGGTCGGCGGCGTCGCCGAGGCCTTGAACAAGCACGCCAACGACTTGTACGAGGCCTTGCCGACCGAACGGCAAGCACTCACCGAAGTCTTGTTCCGCGCCATCACCGAGCGCCGCGAGGCCGGCGGCCAGGACGTGCGCCGGCCGCAAAGCCTGGCGGCGATCGCCGGCTGCGCCGATGTCGCCGCTGCCGACTTGCTGCCGGTCATCGCCTGCTTCGCCGCGCCGGAGGTCAGCTTTCTGCAGCACGGCGTGGAACTGAACCAGCGCAGCGTCATCGACCTGGCCCACGAGGCCTTGATTCGCCAGTGGGATCGCTTGCAAGCCTGGGTGGAAAACGAATACCAGCGCGGGCAAAACTATCGGCGCTGGACGCTGCGGGCGGCCGAATGGACCGACGACAGCGGCTTGCTGACCAAAGGCGATCTGGCGCGGGCGCTGGAATGGTGGAACCCCACCGACTCGGCCTCAGCACCCAGCGAAGCCGAGTCGGCTAGCGCCCGCTGGCAACCGACACTTAATTGGGCGGCGCGCTATAGCGCCCAACAAAGCGCGCAACTGGCGGCCGAATTCGCGTGTCTGCGCGAGTTCATCATCGCCAGCCGCGAATTCGAAACCCGCCAGCGCGAAGCCGAGAAACGCCGACTGGAAGCCGAAGCGGAACGAGAACGGCAACGGGCGGACAGGGAACAAGCGTTAGGAGAAGAGGCGCGCCGGAATGCTGAGTTGGCGCAACAGGCCGAACAAAAAGTGATTCGTTTGTGGTTCGACTCAGCTATCACCCACGCCGCGCTGCTGGCACGCGTCGAGGATTTCCGGAGTGCCAAGGCCAAATTGGCCGATCTTCAACAGTACGATGCGGATATGCCGCCGCCGCGCCGCCATGCCCGCGACCTGCTGGCGGGTTATCTGGATATCCTGGGCGGCGAAGCCGAATTTACCTACACCGATGCCGACGGCAAGCTGCTGCCGCCATTGGTCGGCAATGTCGCGGTCAGCCCGGATGGCGTCTGGCTGGCGGCCAGCGGCGAGCGCGGTACCGTGGCCTTGTTCGAGCGGGCCAGCGGCCAGTGGGTGCAAAAGTTGGAGGGGCACGATAAGGACGCAGGTCAAAATGGCACGGTGCGCGATTTGGTTTTCCACCCCAATCAACCCTGGCTGATTTCCGGCGGCGAAGACGGTCGGATCATGCTGTGGCGCTTGCCGCAACACGGCCAGTCGGCCGAAGTACTGCGGCAGTGGTCAAGCGGTAGCAAGGTCTACGCATTGGCCTTGCACCAGGACGGCAAGGTACTGGCCAGCGGCCACGCCGACGGCAGCATACGCCTGTGGCAAATCGACGCAATCATGGCCGGCGCGGCCGAGGCCAAAGCTAGCCAAACCGCTGAAATTCAGCCTTTGCGGGTGTTTGCCGGCCATAGTGCGTTGATTGCCTCAAGAGGCTTGGCGTTCAGCCCTGACGGCGAGCGCTTGGCCAGCGCGTCTTACGACAACAGCATTCTGCTATGGGATTGGCGGCATGAAAAAAGCGATCCCAAGATTTTCTCAGGCACAAACGGTGACTTTAATGGGTTGGCGTTTTCCCAGGATGGCAAGCTTTTGGCCGGTAGCGGTGACACCCATATTGTGGTTTGGAATCTCGAAACAGGGCGGCAGATTCAGGAACTAAAAGGCCATAAAAACATGATTTTCGGCCTGAAGTTTATCGAGAATAAATTACTAGCCTCGGCCAGCAGGGACAACGGCATCCGCCTGTGGGATGTGGTCAGCGGCGTTACCCGCCGTATCCTGCAAGGGCATAGTGCTGCGGTCGTCGGCTTGGCGGTACACGAGGAGAATGGTCAGTCATTGCTATACAGCGCCAGCAACGACGGCACGGTCAAGCGGTGGGTTGCCGGTTTGCCGGGGCAGTGGTTGGTGGATTTGGGGAATGAACTGGCATCAACCGCGATTTCGCCAGACGGGCAAACGATTGGTGTGGGATACGCCAACGGAAATCTGGAAACCTATCGCTTAAACGACCTTAGCCTCGTCTCAAAAATCGAAGACGCTCACAGCGGCGATATTAATCGTTTGGCGTATAGCTCGAACGGCAAAACGCTGGCATCGGCTGGCGATACCACCGCAAAACTATGGCAGGTGAAACAAACTGGCGAAATAAGCTTCAGTCAAACCATGTCAGGGCATCACAAAATGGTTTACGGCATTGCCTTTTCCCCCGACGGCCAGCGCCTCGCCACCGCCAGCTATGACGGTCGCATCGGCCTGTTTGCGTTGGATGGAGGTGTCTCGCCGCCGCCGTTTGCCGCGCACGATGGGCAAGTTAGCGCCGTCAGTTGCGATCCGACCGGCAATTATTTAATCAGCGCTGGCAATGACGATTTTCAACTCAAACGCTGGGATTTGACCGCTAACCCGCCCACCGCCAGCACTCTGGTTACCGCTGCCGACATGATCCTCTGGGCCAGCGTCAGCTCGGACGGCCGGCAGATCGCCAGCGTCGGCCGCGACTATGTCGTCAGCGTCTACCCCAGTCTCGGCCAAGCCGAGCCGCTACGTCTGCCCGGCCACGAGCAGACCGTGTACAAAGCCATTTTCAGCCCGGATAGCCGGCAACTGGCGACGGTGGGTGGCGATATGACGGTCCGCGTTTGGGATCTGGACACGCTAAGCGAACTGTTGCGTTTGCGTTTGCCGCAGAATGCAACCGACGATGGCCCCTGGGACTTCGACTTCCGCTGCACGCCGACCGGCTGCTGGATCGCGGTGCCGTTGACCTCCGGCAAACTGGCCTTGTACAACCTCGGCCGGATCGATTACCAGCACTAGGCTGCCGGGTGGAGCGGCGGCCGGGGTTGCCGATCATCCCAAAAAAGAGCCGTTTGGCGATGAAAAATACCGTTCGTCCTGAGTTTGTCGAAGGGCGCGCGGGATTTTTCATTCACCCGTTTGGCGAGTGTATTGCGAGCCGCCCATGCTTCGGCAGGGCTCTCCTTAGCGTAGCCGAAGGACTCGGCACGAACGGCCCGCAATACACGCCAACTGCCCTTTTTAGAGGGTGTCGTAAAAGTCGAAACAGAACCCTCTCCTCGCGGGAGAGGGCAGGGTGAGGGGGATAAAATCAATGCCGTACCTTGATATTTCCCCTCACCCCAACCCCTCTCCCGCAAGGAGAGGGGGCTTTTACGACTCCCTCTTTTAGGATCATCCCGGCGCTACTCGATACGGCTATTTATTAACCCGGTCCGGCAATGTTTCAGTCGTTCTTGCTCGTTGCATCGCATCAGGCCGAAGCGATCGCTTAAAACGCTTCCGGGCCGCATCGATGGCGTGTCCGGCTCAAGCCCCGCCGCGCGCCGCCGATCCGCGGCCGGGTGCCGATTGGGTATAATGGCCCCGGCTTCCTTCCTCGAATTCACCATGCCCAAAAACCACTCGCCGGCGGATTTGCGCCGCTCCGCCGACGCGCCCGCGCTGCCCACCGGCTTGTTTCGTTTCGTATTGTTTTGTCTGCGGCCCTACCGTTGGTTACTGTTGCTGATGTTGATCCTGGAAACCGGTCAGGCCGCCGGCGGTATCCTGGTGCCTTACGCGGTGAAGGCCTTGATGGATGCGGTGGCCGCCGCGCCGCCAGGCGGCGATTGGTGGGCGGTGTTCCGCGAACCCTTGATTCTGCTGGCGGCGCTGAATGTCGGCGAAATCGTCTCCAGCCGGGCCAGCGGCGCGGTGCTGATTCTGATCGGTCCGCGTTTGCGCCAAAACACCACCCGGATGCTGTTTGCTTATCTGCAATGCCACGCGCCGCGCTACTTCGCCAACCACTTCGCCGGCGGCCTGGCGCACCGGATCAGCGAAACCGCGATCAGCGTCAATCACACCACTTGGTCCGTCATCTGCGATTTCTGGCCTATCGGCGTGACCTTCGCGGTATCGATCGGCCTGTTGCTCAACGCCCATCAAGGCTTGGGCGGCTATGTCGCCGGCTGGGTCGGCGTGTACGTGCTGATTTCCTATTGGCTGGCGACCCGTTGCCAGCCTTACGCGCAAAACTACGCGGCCACCCGCAGCCTGGTTAACGGCAAGATCGTCGATGCCGTGACCAATATCCTCAACGCCAAGTTGTTCGCCCGCCTCGGCGCCGAGCGCGAATACCTGGACGGCTATCTGGATACCGAATTGAAAACCGCCCGCCGCACCTTCTGGTACATGGAGCGGGTGCGCTGGTTTCAATTCACCGCCGCCGCGATCCTGAAGATCGGCACGATCGCCTATGCCTTGCAGTTGTGGCGGGACGGCGCGATCGGCGTCGGCGACTTCGCGATGGCGACCGGTTTGGCCTTGCTGATCATCAACGACGCCCGCAACCTGAGCCGGCGCTTTCTGGAGTTTTTCGAATACGTCGGCAACGTCGCCAACGGCGTCGAGACCATCGTGCAAAGCCACGAAATCGTCGATGCGCCGACCGCGCAAGCCTTGCAAGTCGGCCAGGGGCGCATCGAGTTTCGCGAGGTTTGTTTCGGATACGAGCCCGAGCGCCGCGTGTTCGATCGGCTTAACGTCACGATAGAACCCGGTCAGCGGGTTGGGCTGGTCGGCTTCTCCGGCTCCGGTAAATCGACGTTCGTCAACCTGATTTTGCGCAACTTCGAGCCGCAATCCGGGCAAATCCTGATCGACGGCCAGGACATAGGCGCGGTGACTCAGGCATCCTTGCACAGCCAGGTCAGCTTGATCCCGCAAGACCCCAGCCTGTTCCACCGCAGCCTGCGCGAGAATATCGGCTACGGCCAGCCGGGCGCCGACAGCGCAGCCATCGCCGCCGCCGCCCGCCTGGCCCACGCCGACGGCTTCATCGACGCGATGCCGGAAGGCTACGAATCGCTGGTCGGCGAGCGCGGCGTCAAACTCTCCGGCGGCCAGCGTCAACGTATCGCCATCGCCCGCGTCATGCTTAAGGACGCGCCGATCCTGATCTTGGACGAAGCCACCTCCAGCCTGGACTCGGTCACCGAAAAAACCATCCAGGAAAACCTGGAGCGGGTGATGGGCCAAAAGACCGTCATCGCGATTGCCCACCGTCTTTCCACGATCGCCCATCTGGACCGCATTCTGGTATTCGATCAGGGCCGCATCGTCGAAGACGGCAGCCATCAGGAGTTGCTGGACCGGCAAGGCTTTTACCACCGCTTGTGGACGATGCAAGCCGGCGGGTTTTTGCCGGAGGACGTGGTTTAGCCGCGCGATCGGGCCGGTTTGCGCGCTTGGTTTTTCGGGTGCGCGAGTGACGGACGGCCAGCCGACGCCGATACAGGCCGAGGTTTGGTGGATGAGGTTACGCTAAGCCGATCAGCGAACTTCTCGTCCGGGCCTTGGAACTCGACCAACGCGTTGCCGGCGCAAATGCCTAAACAGCTCGCCGGATCGGCGGTCACCTCCAGCCCTGTAGGGTGGGCACGGTTTTTTGTGCCCACGCTGATTTCTTCGTCTCCCCATCAATTGAAAAAATGTCTCGTTTGATGGGTGCCGAAAATCGGCCCGCCGACGCCAACTTTTTGGTCCATCGCGTGTGATTTTCGACGGTTGTCGCCAACGGTGGGATGGTTGGCGCGTTCCGGTGAGCCGTTGTCGCCAACGGCTGAATTATCATCGTTCCCACGCTCCGCGTGGGAATGCAGCCCCGGACGCTCGGACGTCTTTATGAATCAAGGTAAAGCGTGGGAAGAAGCCGTTATCTCATCACCGAAGCCGACAAACCCCATTTCATGACTTGCACCGTCGTGGAATGGCTGGCCGTGTTTACCCGCCCGGAAACCGTGCAAATCGTCCTCGACAGTTGGCAATACCAACGCCAACAAACAGGTTTAAAACTCTACGGCTACGTGATTTTGGAAAACCATCTGCACTTTATCGCCCAAGCCCCGGAACTCGACAAATGCGTTGCCAGCTTTAAAGCTTATACCGCCCGCCGGATCATCGACCACCTCCAGCAACAACAAGCCGAGCGCCTGCTGCAACGCCTGCATTTTGCCAAAGTCGCACATAAACGGGATCGCGAATACCAGTTCTGGCAAGAGGGCGTACATGCCGAAATGATTTTGAACGAAGCGATGATGCGGCAGAAGCTGGACTACATCCACGCTAACCCGGTCAAGCGCGGTTATGTCAACTTACCGCAGCATTGGCGTTATTCCAGTGCCGCCAACTATCAAGGCTTGGCGGGGTTGATGGAGATTGATGTTTGGTGATGGACGCTGGAGCGTCCGGGGCTGCGTTCCCACGCGGAGCGTGGGAACGATGAAAAGGTGCTAGTGATCTTGGGGGCTGCACAAATCGCGGCAGTAAGTACGGTACGTGTTGTTTATCCCCTATGAACTAATATTTGATACAGTACATCATCAGAATTGATGTCGAGAAAACACCATGAGAACCACCGTAACCATTGACGACACCTTGTATCAAAAAGCCCTGGAAATGGCCGATCCGGACATGGACAAGGCCGAAATCTTCCGGGAAGCGATGAAAACCTTCGTGCGGATTCAGGCCGCCAAGCGCTTGGCGGCGTTAGGTGGAACCATGCCGGAGATGGCCGACATCCCCCGAGATCGCCGACAAACCGAACCGTCTGCATGATATTGGTCGATACCTCGGTTTGGGTTGACCATTTCAAAAATCGCAACGAAGACCTGGTGCGTTTGCTCGTTTCCGATTCGGCGTTGACTCACCCGCTGATCGTTGCCGAATTGGCTTGCGGTACGCCGCCCGCGCCGAGAACCCAAACCCTGAACAACCTGCGTCAGCTAAGGTATTGCAATCAAGCCGGTTTGCAGGAAGTGGAAGACTTTATCGAACGTGAAGCACTATATGGCTTGGGTTGCGGGCTAATCGATTTGCAGTTGCTAGCCTCGGTTTTGATCACGCCCGGCGCCAAGCTGTGGACGTTGGACAAGCGGTTGGCGAAACTTGCCGAGCGGTTTGGTGTGGCTTATCAAGCTTCGCCGACTACGAATTGATTTACATGTTCCGTGCGGTTCGTTACCTCACCGCACGCCACGAGCTGCGGCTGCGTGGTTTTGGAAAACCATCTGCACTTTATCGCCCAAGCCCCGGAACTCGACAAATGCGTTGCCGGCTTCAAAGCTTATACCGCCCGCCGGATCATCGACCACCTCCAGCGGCAACACGCCGAGCGCCTGCTGCAACGCCTGCATTTTGCCAAAGTCGCACATAAACGGGATCGCGAATACCAATTCTGGCAAGAGGGCGTACATGCCGAAATGATTTTGAACGAAGCGATGATGCGGCAGAAGCTGGACTACATCCACGCTAACCCGGTCAAACGGGGTTATGTCAACTTACCGCAGCATTGGCGTTATTCCAGTGCCGCCAACTATCAAGGCTTGGCGGGGTTGATGGAGATCGATGTTTCAAATTATTTATCAGATTTATTTTCTTGATGAAATTCATACCAAGAACAGGTTCTGAACACAGCCATGGTTGCTGCTAGCATGGCTGTTATCGAATACAGAAACGTTAAGTAGCCAACACCATTGCCAAAACAAATGATCCAAAAAAAATACGGCGGAAGATCGGCATGGAAGTCAAAAGACTTCGCTACGATAGCGGACAACAACGCAATAAACTGAACAATAATGAAATGGACAAATGAAGCGCATAAGCTCATATATGGCGTCACATTCCCATCCTCATCTTTTTCAGCAAGGACAGCTCTAAATTTTTCATCGCCAAAACCTAAAAACATCGCAAATCCACCAAGGGAGAAGCCAAGCAGGTTTGGAAGCACAGATATGCTTTGCTCCCACCATTTTTCATTTATCCAAAAATGATTGGTTAAGATCAGCAGCAATAGAGCAAGATGTAAATAGGGCGACTTTATTAGCAATGAAAAGCCGCCATATGAAGCCCAATACCGCTTAAAAATATTAAACGTGCCAGAATACATGATTATACAAAAGTGAATTGTATGTTTTTCATTCTAACATAGAGATAAGTTCTCAATATTTTCTTTTCCAAAATTTATCGCCATGCAATTCTTCGGCTTTATCCTTCAAAGCGCTGTAAGCAGTTTGAGTTTCTTTACTGTATGGTACCCTTATTTTTAAGGGAGACTCTTTTGTGGCCAAAATTACGGGCTTTTCGTGAACATCTCGGCCTTTAGCCTCAACATATCCGTTGGATGCAGCGACGTTAACCAGTATTTTCGTTTCCTTGTCTGGTTCAATAGTGGAGTGCTTGGTTGCAACTAAAGATACATGCATCTTTTTTGCATTTTGCGTCCTTAGTCTCTCTAACAATCTCTTTTCATCTTCTTCATGATCGTCTGGATTTGGCCTTACCAACTCAATATCTAGCTTGTCCAGCCGGTGTAATTTAAATATTTCTTCAACTTTGTTACGGTCTGGTTCTATCGTAACCTCTACAACTCCATATTCGAGCTCAATGTCTATATTGCAAAAAAAATTTTCAAATATTTTTTTTGCAACGTTAACGCCAATCGATGACTCATCGGTTCTGATAGATATATATAAGCGATGGTCGTGTGGAAAGAAAATAAATGGAAATCGTTTTAAGTGAGGTTTTAAGTGTTCAGGAATAATTATTTCATCCAAATCATTTTTTTCAGCTTCTTTATTGCTATTTAAGTTCAACCAAGGCTCATTGGTATCTAACTCGATAAATTTAAATACTTCTCCGTAGTAACATACTTCATCGCTTTCCGGTAACTGATAAAGTCTGCCGAGTATGGCTGATCGATCCCCGTGAGCATGCGCTTTTACTTTTTTTCTGTAAATTTCATTAAATAGTGACGCATACCTTTCGGAATGATGTGGATCATGCAAGGCAATATTCAAAACGCTTAATTCTATGCTGGCTTCTCTTGGCATGTTTTTCCTTAAAGTTGTTATGATTTAGAAGTAAATGATCCTAGAATTTAATAAATACTTATCAGCACGTAGGGGATGCCGGAGCGGCTGTCTTCGCCTTGCTCGGCGTCCATCGCCAATCCTTGTTCGGTGACCAGCCAGCCTTTCAAGCCCTTTTTGATCCAGCCGAGTTCCGACAAGATGTAATTCATTTTGCTGGCGGGGAGTTCGAACTGTTGCCCCAGCACGGTGGCGGTCAACAGTTTCGGTGCGTCGGGTTTGGCTGGCGGCGCTTCGATGGCCAAATCTTCCGGCCAGGCGACGTATTGGCCGTATTTGCCGTTAAGATAGACGCCACCGGCGACACTTCCGGCGTTGGTCAGTTGCCATTTGTCGTCTTTTTTTCGATCAATCCCAAAGCCGTCAGTTGCCCGAACATCTGTTCCTGGGCGATGCCGCGCAATTTGGCGAGTTGGGTGGTGGAAAGCTGTTTTTCGTCGTTCATCGCTCAAGCCGTTTCGTTAGACCGGGCGAATTGTAGACCAAGGTCGGAGAAGTATGGCGGAGAACCTTAACGATGTGCGGTGCGGGGATGCTGGGTGTTCCAAGCAAGGCCATAAGCCGCAATAACTAACGGGCATTGCGCCGTATTGGGCCATGTTGTTTTGGTGATGTTCTTATTGGACTGACGAGTCGTATCTGCCCGGTTTATTGAAAGGGTATTGCCGTCGGACGTATGTCAGCGCTTCAAATCGGTAAAACCCGCACTTCCGGCGTGATATCGGCGTCGCGCGCGGACTTGCAAAAATCGCGGTCGAAGGTATGCATCACCGCTTTACCGCAGGCAGCCAGATGCAGGGCATCGGCAAAATCGGCGCCTTGTGCGTACCATTCCAGCGCATGACTGACGGCTTCGGCATCCTCGACCACCGTGTTGTCTACTTCCAGCAATGCCGAGAAAAATGCGCTGAGTTGGTCGCGGGTTTTCTTGTAGCGGGCGCGCAGAACCCATTCGGTTTCCAGTAGAACGGTGCGCGAGATAAAAATACTATCGCTGGTAATCAGTTGCCGAACCACGGCGACCTGTTCCGGATGATCGTCCACCAGCGCCCGCACCAGCAGGTTGGTGTCAAAGGCGATCATGAGGCATCCGAACGGTCTTCTTCGTTGAGGTCTACCGGCTGGCATAAGGCTTCAGTGGAAAGCGCCGGACCGTCATGCTTGAGCATGCCGATCAAGTCAGACAAATTGCGGCCGGTTTTCTTCGGCGCCGCTTTCAGCGTAACGCCGGACGCATTGGAAACCAGGGTTAGTTCCGTGCCGGCTTCCCAATGCAGTTCGTCGCGAATTTCCTTGGGGATGACAACCTGGCCCTTGCTGGATAGGGTAATCGTGGCGGTAGACACTGGCATACTCCTTCGAGTAAGACAAAAAGTAAGCCGGATTATCCGCTGGCGACGCCTCGTTGACAAGTTTGGGGTGGTGTCTATACCTGGATAGATTTTGCGGCTCCATGTTGCGTGATGGAAACGGATTTCTACATCGACACCCCGATAATGATCTAGGAAAGACACCTCAATGAATAATCTGCACAATTTTCAGATCCGTTCCAAGGCTTCCTGGCCACAGTGTGTACTTGGCTAATTTTCGTTGGATGGCGCCGAACAATAAAAAACCCGCGAAGCCAGTAAACTTGCGGGTTTTTGAATTGGGTTGCATCTGTTTGGATGCATAAATGGTGCTCAGACCGGACTAGAAATATAGCTAATCATATGAAATAAAACGTAAATTATTTGATAAAAATCGGAAGTACACGATCGAGTACACGATTTTAGGTTTTGCTCTTTGCCTCGGTTTTACCGTCTCCATCAAAGTAGTAAACTTTTTATCAACTTTCGAAAATGCTACGGGTTCAATTCTCAAATGACCAATCGAATTCGAATGCTTGTTGATCAGCTTGGGGCAGCCATTCGGTAGCCCATTGCCCGATATCCGCGTTGGCGTTTGTCCCACATACGCAGTAAAGCCGGGTGACCGGTGTCGACAAAGTCGATGATTCGAACATCGGTTTTGGTGGCGTGTTCACGGTGTAAACGGCCAGCATATTGCTGCAGAGTACCTTTCCACGATATCGGCATGGCCAGAACCAAGGTATCCAGTGGTGGGTGATCAAAACCTTCACCCACCAATTTTCCCGTGGCTAATAAAACTCGAGGCGCATCTGGTGGCAGTCCTTCAAGTTCTGTGATCAAAGTAGCCCGTTGCTTTTTCGACATTCGGCCGTGAAGCACAAAAGGTGGCGGTAACTTGCTGTCCAATGCCAACAAAATAGCATCCAGATGTTCGGTGCGCTCAGTTAAGACCAATACTCTTCGCCCCTGATCAAATGCTGTAATAATCTCCCGAGCAATCGCCGCCGTTCGATCCAAATCATTGGCAATATGACGGAATACATCCTGAATGGCGGACTCCTGAGGTAGCTCGATTGCCTTGTAAATCACTTGCGGGATAACTTCCAGGTCACTCGGTGCATTATCTGGTTTTGCTGCTGTGTAGCGGATTGGTCCGTACTGCATGAAAATAATGGGTTGTTGTCCATCGCGGCCGCACAGGCGTTGCCGTCAGCCCCAACACATATTTGGCTTTGCCACCGCCAATGGTTCCGACTACAAAACCGGCACTAAATCCGATACAAACCCAGCCAAATTTTGAACACATCGGATGGGCCATATTTGCGACACTCAGGATTTGAATAGTATGGTCGCTAATTTGGGCTGTCGTTCAACATCGACAAAATAACAACTTTGCTAAGAACTTTCTTTACTTCGTCTGATACCACGACGAAAAGCGAAAAACTGTATTGCTGATATTCCAAAGATTGATACCATAGCCCACATCCTTTCGTATGTGGCGCTCATTTCATTTATCTGCACCACAAGCAGGCTTATGAAGAATAAATTTATAGCAGTCCCTAATATAAGGCAATTAGCTTCTTCCCTGTTAAATATGGTTCGTTTCTCAAGGACACCTCCCAAAAAAACAAGAAAAGTTACAGAAACAATAAATAGAAAAATACTGATGGCATCAGATGTGTGGAAAATAAGTAAATATAGAATTCCATAAAAAATCAACAACAAAGGCCAAATATCAATTGCCAATTTTATGATGCATACTATTTTCTTGCGGTATACACCTACGATAAAACCGAATAAAGCCCCAATTAGAGCGCCAATAAGAATGAGCCTCATAATTCCTGTCTAACGCCAAAAAAATAGATACTTTTCATTTAGAAAATTGCTAGATTTCGTCTGGTGCCTTACTAACCCATTCGGGCGCATGAAGTAAAACGGGAGCCCGATCATTTTTACCCCAGAGCGTAGATGACAAGCCCCAGTAAAAAAAATGGGCTTTTTTAGAGCCTTTTAACTCTTTAATATTCTCCCTTCCCGACTTTGTATAGAGAACGACAAGATCACCTGCAGAAACAGCTTTATATGGAAACCAGAACGTATTATAAGTCCCGATAGTAACTTCGCCGTTGCTAAACCCGGTCTGAATAACTAAGTAATCACCTGTATCAGTATCTGCTGTTACTTTTAAAATCAATCGCTCTTTATCTAAGTTCCCTTTGTCTGCAACAGACTGGATATCAATATTCATCGCTTAACCACCTTTGAAGCGATTCCTCCAATTATAAGAATAATTCCAAAAGCTATGGATATATATCCAGTGGGTTGCGTTGTCCAAACCGAAGGCGCATAACCAAGTGAAGCTGAACCGACGGTTAGGCAAACGCTAAAAATTACTTCTTGGGATGTGGATGACTTAATTTTTTCCTCGAGAATCGCCGATTTTTTGTCTGCGTCATAGAATTTTCCACGAAATTCGCTCAGTTCAAATTTCTCTTTTTCTAGTCGCTCAAGATCATCAATCAACATGCGTTGAACAGCGGGTGATGACAATTCATCATCAGATAATTCTCTTCGAATATTCCTTAAGGCTCGTCGCCCTTTACCGTGACTGACTTCATTGCCGTCTCCAATGTCCTCAGGCTCAATATCCGGCTGTTCGTGATTGGTCATCAGTGATTACCCATTTCTACAATAAATTTCTACGCAAAGCTGAGGGAGACGTGGTCAGCTCAGATTAGCGATAACATAAGTAAATCGCATATATATTTTGAGCGACAGCTTATTTGCCTTTTGTTGTCACTGCAAATGAAATCTAATCGGCAGGTTTGGGTCGACTGTGGCATTTCCATACACCCCAAAGCCACCATTCATTATTTACTTAGTTGTATCGGAACCGGTGGTACTCGATGTTATGCCCTTCGAGTAAAGCAATCAGCCTTGCGTTTTCAGCTTGGAGATCAGCTAAAAGCGCATTGCTAGTCATTGATGCCATATTCGGCTAACAATATT
The DNA here is from genome assembly GCF_001856095.1 of Methylomonas sp. LWB. Classification (NCBI taxonomy): domain Bacteria; kingdom Pseudomonadati; phylum Pseudomonadota; class Gammaproteobacteria; order Methylococcales; family Methylococcaceae; genus Methylomonas; species Methylomonas sp. LWB. The sequence continues at coordinate 106,030 of NZ_MKMC01000078.1, read as the reverse complement.
GCCATATCTTCGCCAACACCCCAGCCGACATTCGAGCCTTGCTTTGCAACTTGCTCGAGTCTGCGTATAAAAGCTGGACGTTTGGCTTCCGGCAAGGCCATGACATATTTCAATGCTTGTTCGAACATACGCACTAAGGCATCAAAATAGCCTTCATCGTCCGTGCCGCAGTAGCCCATGAAAACAAATACTTTTTCGCAATAGAAAATTGACAGTTCAGCCAGTCCTTCAGGTTGACCGACTGCTTTTTTGTAATCGGTAATCGCTTTCTTCGCTTTGGCCACTGAAATAGGTTGATTGCGCATGACATCCGGGCAAATCCAGCGGGAAATCGTGTCCTTATAGGGTTTGAGAATATCCTCGCCCAACCCGAATCGTGCATGCAGAAACGTTTGATTATCTTTATTGGCTGAGTATAGGTCTTGTATCAGCCCGATCAGACCAACTCGATCGACGTCAGCCAATTTGGATTTAACGTCGCTCCAGGTTGCTTTGGTTTTTTTCTGTTTGCTAGTCATTTGCTGTCGGTTATTGTTTGGTTCGTACTTGCAGTTAGCCTAAGTTATATCATCAGCATTCAGCGCTAACCATCACAGTCAGACTGAGCTGAATAGAGCTGACACTGAAAGGGGTTATTTTTCCCGAACGGGAACTTGAATGCTTGTCTATCGTAAATTCTAAATTAAATTTCCCGTTCGGGAAATTAAACTTGCATATTGGTTGTTTTCGCCTAATATTTTCCCGAACGGGAAAACCTCATGATCAACATCCAATCCACCCAACAACTTGGCCAAGCGCTACGCTCTGCCCGCAAACAGCTCGGATTAACGCAGTCCGAACTGGCGTTGGCGGCAGGCGTGGGTGTTCGCTTTATTGTTGACCTCGAAGCCGGCAAGCCGACCGTACGCCTAGAAACGGTGATGCGAGTGATCGAGACATTGGGTGGTGAGGTCATGCTCGATGGTCTGCCGAACACCACCGAAACACCATGAGCCATTTACTTGCCGTCTATTTGTTCGAACGCCGGGTGGGAGATTTGGCGCTGGTTGAGGGTAGACTGAAATTTAGCTATAACGCCGACTGGCTGCAACAGGCCTACCCTGTCCCGTTGTCCTGTTCGTTACCGTTGCAAGTTGAGCCGTTCAACGACCAACAGACGCGACCTTTCTTTGCGGGATTGTTACCGGAAGGCAAATTACGCCAACTGATCGCCCGCCGGTTTCAGGTCTCGAAGCAAAACGACTTTGCCTTGCTCGATCATATTGGCGGCGAATGCGCCGGTGCCGTTTCGCTGTTGTCGCCAGACCAATTACCCGCCATATCTGAATCCGCAAACGCGACCGACTGGTTATCCGATTCTGACGTAGCGGCCTTGTTGGATGAATTGCCGCAGCGGCCGATGCTGGCTGGTCAGGATGGTTTGCGCTTATCACTGGCGGGCGCTCAGGATAAATTACCGGTGGTGTTTGATGGTCAACGAATCGGTCTGCCCCGCAATGGCGCACCCAGCACCCACATTCTCAAACCGGCCATCGCTGCCGTTGAAGACAGTGTAAACAACGAATCTTTTTGCATGGCATTGGCCAGAGCAATGCAACTTCACACCGCACAGTCGCAAATTGCCAGCATCGGCGAGCGCCAATTTTTGCTGGTTGAGCGTTACGACAGAACACTGGCTGCAAATGGCCAACGCGTGCGACTGCATCAGGAAGATTTCTGTCAGGCACTCGGCGTGGTACCCGAATTGAAATACCAGAATGAGGGTGGGCCGGGGTTAGAGCAGTGCTTCGACTTGGTCCGACGCGTGACCCGACCGAGTGCGCCGCAGGTGTTGCGTCTGCTGGATGCGGTGATTTTCAATGCCTTGATCGGCAACCACGACGCCCATGCCAAGAACTTTTCTATCTTGTATGCCGACAAAGGCGCCGTTCTGGCGCCGCTCTACGACTTATTGTCAACCGCCGTTTATCCCAGCCTGACGCCCAAAATGGCGATGCAGTTGGGTGGCAGATACAAATTCAGCGAAGTGCAAGCCCGACATTGGGATCGCTTTGCCCAAGCGGCGGGCTTATCGGTAGCGCAAACCCGAAAACGCATTCTAGGTTTGTGCCAACGGCTACCGCTTGTCGCGCGCACTTTGCAAGCATCGGCGGATCATGACTTTGTCGGAAATCCGGTGGTTGAACAAATCGTACAGCTGATCGAGCAACGCGCGGCGTTGACGGTCAGGCAGTTGAATGATAAGGCCTAAAGCCAATCGGCTGGCGTTGATTTTGGCATCGCTTCTAAGTGTGCGCTGGACTCGTTTTCGTTGGATGCACCGGACAATAAAAAACCCGCGAAGCCAGTAAACTTGCGGGTCTTTGGATTGGGTTGCATCCGTTTGGATGCATAAATGGTGCCTCAGACCGGAATCGAACCGGTACGACCTTTCGGTCGCGAGATTTTAAGTCTCGTGCGTCTACCTATTTCGCCACCGAGGCACGGTGCTGTCGTGGGGACAGAAGGCCGCGAATTCTAAAGCATTGCGCTGAATTGTCAACGTAAAGTTGGCCGCCCGGCGCGGCTTGCTTAGACCGCTTGCTTGATGCGGGCCAGCGCGTTTTCCAGGTTGGCCATGCTGGTGGCGATCGAGATGCGGATGTGGCCGGGGCAGCCGAAGGCCGAGCCGGGCACCAGCGCGACGCCGGCTTTTTCGATCAGGTATTCCGCGAATTCCAGGTCGTCGTTGATGCCGTCCAGGCGGGCGATCAGTTTGTCCACATTGGGAAACACATAAAAAGTACCGTCGGTCGCCAGGCATTCGATGCCGTCTATCGTGTTCAACTCGGCGACGACGAAGTCGTGGCGCTTCTTGAACTCGACCATCATCGCGTCGATGCAGCCTTGATCGCCGTTCAGCGCGGCTTCGGCGGCGACTTGCGAGATCGAGGTCGGGTTGGATGTGCTTTGCGATTGAATGATGCACATTGCATCGATCAAGTTGCCCGGGCCGGCGCAGTAGCCGATCCGCCAGCCGGTCATCGAATAGGCTTTGGAGACGCCGTTCAACACGATGGTACGGTCGTAGAAGCCGGGGTGGGCGTTCAGAATGTTGACGAATTCGCCCTTGTTCCACAGGATGTGTTCGTACATGTCGTCGGTGGCGATTAACACGTCCGGGAAATCGACCAACACGTCGCCCAGCGCTTTCAGTTCGTCCAGACTGTAGGCGGCGCCGGTCGGGTTGGACGGGCTGTTGATGACCAGCAAGCGGGTTTTGGCGGTGATCGCGGCGCGCAACTGAGCAGGCGTGATCTTGAAACCTTGCGATTGGCCGGCTTCGACGATGACCGGCACGCCGTCGGCCAACAGCACCATGTCCGGATAGGATACCCAGTAAGGCGCGGGGATGATGACTTCGTCGCCGGGGTTCAGCAACGCTTGAGCCAGATTGTAAAAACTTTGCTTGCCGCCGCAGGACACCAGGATTTGCTTGGGCTCGTAATCCAGACCGTTGTCGCGCTTGAATTTGGCGATGACGGCTTTCTTCAGGCCGGCGGTGCCGTCCACGGCGGTGTATTTGGTGAAGCCCGAGTTGATCGCATTAATACCGGCGCTTTTAATGTGTTCCGGCGTGTCGAAGTCCGGTTCGCCGGCGCCCAGGCCGATGATGTCTTTACCGGCGGCGCGCATGGCGGCGGCTCTGGCGGTGATGGCCAGGGTAGGGGACGGTTTGACTGCTTTAACGCGGTCGGACAATGTGATGCTCATGCTTCCTCGGTCGAAATTTACTCAAATGGCCGGCATTATACGGTAATTTGCCGGTTACGCTTGGTTTGGCGCGCTAAAACCGATTATTTTTTAGGGTTTGCCAATTTTGCGGCCAGTTCGTCGGCATACGCCAGCAGTTGCGCCAGTATCGCCGGATCTTGCTTGTCGGTATCGGGCGACAGGGCGGCGATGCTGGCTTTAAAACTTTCCAGCGCGCTGGGCCGGTCGGGCGCCGGTTCCAGCAGGCGCCGCCGGCAATGCGCCGACCAAAGCTCTCGCTCTTCGGCGGTCAGGGTTTCCGGATAATTGCGAGCCCGGTAGCGAAACAGCATTTCCGGCAAGCGGGCATCGTCGAAGCCCGGATCGAAGTCGGCCAGTTCGGCTGGCGGCAATTGGCGGATTCGATTCATCGCGGCTTTGTCGCCGGCACTGAAGAAGCCGCCGCTGTAGATCATCAAGTCCGGATCGTCGGGAGCGTCGGCGTAGTCGCGGCGAAACACCGCGCCCAGTTTGTCGGCCAACGGCGGCGCGGCTTGCAGTTGTTGCAGATGTATCTGGCAACAGCCCAAATCCAGTTGCAATCGCTCGGCGTCGGCCGGCCGGATCACCGACAGCGGCGCCAGCACCGGCGCTTTGTTGACGTGCACGGTTTTCAACGGGATGCGGGTGACGCCCTCCGGTAAGTCGTCTTTGGCAACAAATAGGCGCTCGCGGATTTGTTCGGCCGAAAGATCGAGCAAGGGTCCGGGATCGGCGGACAGATCGTAAACGATGATTTCGTTGGCGTTGACCGGGTGCTGGGCCAGCGCGACGACCACCGCCAGACAGTGGTTGCGAGCCGGGTAGCGGGCGGAAATATGCACCAGCGGCGTGAAACTGCCGAGTTTCAACAAGTCGAGCGCTTGGCTTTTTAGGCGGTGCTCGAACAAGTAGTTGAAAAGCTTGGGTTGGTGTTGCTTAATCAGCTTGGCGACGGCGATCGTGGCGTGGACGTCGGCCAGCGCGTCGTGGGCGTCGGCGTGGCCTATGCCGTTGGCGCGGGTCAGTTCTTCCAAGCGAAAGCTGGCGACGCCTTCGGCATTGTCCGGCCAGTGAATACCGTCCGGGCGCAGCGCGCGGGCGGCGCGGGCGATGTCGATCAAGTCCCAGCGCGAGTTGCCATTTTGCCATTCGCGGGCGTAGGGGTCGTAAAAATTGCGGTACAGCAGATTGCGGGTGACTTCGTCGTCGAAACGCAAGGTGTTGTAACCCAGCGCGCAAGTGCCGGGTTGGGCGAGTTGGGCATGGATGCGCGCGGCGAATTCGGCTTCGCACACGCCGCGCTGGCGGGCCACTTGCGGCGTAATGCCGGTGATCAAGCAAGCTTCCGGGTGGGGCAGGTAGTCGTCCGACGGTCGGCAATAGACCATCAGCGGTTCGCCGACGATATTAAAATCGTAGTCGGTGCGCAGTCCGGCGAACTGGCAGGGCCAGTCGCGGCGCGGATCGGCGCCGAAGGTTTCGTAGTCGTGCCAGAAAAAGCTGGGTGCGGTCATGGTGGCTCGGGTGACGGGAAAAATTCCGCAAACTTGCGTTTGCGGCGACTAGCCGGCGGATTTTATCTTATAATCGCCGCCTTATTTTTACGCGACCACCATAGGAAACCGTTTATGAAAAAAACCTCGCTACTCGTTTCAGCGGCTCTGATGTTGTTTACCGGCTTGGCCAACGCGCACGGCCCGGTCAGAGCTAAACTGACCGCGACCCTGACCATCGATGCGCCGGCTGCGAAAGTTTGGGACTTAATTAAGAATTACAACGATATGTCCTGGCATCCATCGATTAAGAGCGTCGAAGGCGGCGACAACACCAAAGGTTCGGTGCGTACCTTGCATCTGCAAAGCGGCGGCACTATCAAGGAAGAGTTGAAATCCTACGAAGACGCCAAAATGGCCTACAAATATAAAATCATCGACATGAGCTCGACCGGTACCATTAAACACGCCGGCCAAGACGAGCCGGTGCCAGTACTGCCGGTCGGTAACTATGCCGCCGAATTGTCGGTGGCCGATAAAGGCGGCAAGGCCGAAATCGAGTGGGTGGCTACTTACTACCGCGCTTATGTCAACAACAATCCGCCGGCCGAGTTGAACGAAGAAGCGGCCGACAAAGCCGTCACCGAAGTACTGACCACCGGTCTGGAAAACGTTTCGCGCAAATTGACCGGCCACGCAGGCAAGGTCGAAATCGAGATGAAACGCTAAACCATGCTCTCAGGATAGAGACGCGCGCTAGCGTCTCTATCGCCTCGGCCGGGTCTCGCTCGGTCCATTTGTTGCTTTCTCGTCATCATGACTCATTTCCGCAAGCCCGTATTGATCGCGACGTTAATGCTGAGTGCCTGGAATGTCCGGGCCGCGCCGGCCGCGTTCATCACCAATCAACTCGACAATTCGGTGTCGGTGATCGATACCGACAAGCAGAGCGTCGTCGAAACCGTCAAGGTGGAAGGCAAGCCGGCCGGCGTCGCGGTGAATTCGGTATTGAAGCAGATTTACATCAGCACGCCGGAAGGCGGCGGTTTCGCGGTGTTGGATAGCGAGCGGCTCAAGGTGCTCAAAGTCGTCAAGGTCGGCGGCGCCTCGCTGGGCATCGCGGCCGACCGCAAGGGCGAGCTGGTGTTCGTGGCCGATTGGTACGAGAACTCGGTCGCGGTTTTCGACGCTAAGACCTTCGCGAAAATCAAGACCATCACGGTCGGCAAATCGCCGTCGGGCATGACGGTCAGTCCGGATAACCGTTGGCTGTACGTGGCTAACCGGATCGACGATTCGATTTCTCAAATCGAGCTGGCCAAATTGACGATCCGCAATACCACCAAGGTTGGCGAGCATCCGTTCGGCATCGCGGTGGACGGCAAGGGCAAACGCTTGTATTCGGCCAATGTCGAGAGCGACGACGTTAGCGTGTTGGACGCCCACAGTTTAAAACGCTTGGCGACGATCAAGGTTGGCTCCCGGCCTTACGCGGTGGCGCTGGCCTTGAACGATAGCCTGCTGTTCGTGACCAATCAGGACGACGGCACAGTCACCGCGATCGACACCGCGACCTTGAAGCCGGTCGCGGTGATCCCGGTCGGCGACAAGCCCGAGGGCATCTGCACCCATCCCAACGATAGCCAGGTTTACGTCGCCAATTGGTTTGATAACAATGTTTCGGTCATCGACGCCAAGACGCTCAAAGTGGTCAATACCATCGGCACCGGCGAGGGTAGCCGGGCCTTCGGCGAGTTCTTCAGCCGCTAAGCGTCGTATTTCGCGGCCGCTGTGCTAGACTGCGCGCCGCTTACACCATTTTTGAGAAGGCTATGGCTGAAAACGTTGAAGATTTGACCATCCGTTACGAAGACGGCGGCGTCGAAACCGTGAAGGAACTGGATAAAAAAATATTGAGCAAAGGCGCTTGGGCGACGGTGCTCTACCGCTATCAGGATTGGGAGCCGGCTAAGAATCAATACAGCGCCGACCGCTTCAGCATCCGCCGCTATCAAAAGCGCAACGGCGAGTATCAGCAAAAATCCAAATTCAATATTTCCAGCGAAAAGCAGGCCTTGGAATTGATCGAAGCCTTGCAAGGCTGGCTGAAACCGTAAGCGGTTTTGCCGCCGGACTGAATCGGTCTGGCGGAAATGACGCCGGCGATTTCTCGCCGGCGGTGCTCCGTGTTTTTAACACGCCTCTTCGTGGCCCGGCGCCGCGCCGTCCGCCTTTCGGCGAAGGTTTAGTGAAAATCCCTCGATTTGGCCGCCAGTTCGCTGATCCAGTCGCTCCAATCTTCCAATTTGCCGGCGATCAAATGCAGCACGCCGTCCTGCTGCTGGACGATGCCGGCCACGCCCAGCAAGCGCGCCTTTAATAAGGGTTTGCGCTGAGCCAGCGCGGTTTTCGGCCAGACGATCAAGTTGACTTGGCCGGTTTCGTCTTCCAGGGTTACGAAGGTCACGCCGGCGGCGGTCATCGGCCGCTGCCGGCAAATCACCAGACCGGCGACCTGGGCGATGCTGCCGTTGCGGCGTTGCCAGAGATTTTTCGCGGTGATGACACCCTTGGCCTGCAGCCGTTGGCGCAACAGGGCTAGCGGATGCTCGCGCAAGGTCAGGCCAACGCTGGCGTAATCGGCGACCGTGTCCTGTACCGGCTGCGGGGTTTTTAGCAAGGGCGTGGCTTCGATGATGCGCGGCACGCCGAACACCGGCAAGGGCGCCTCGATTCCGCCGGCCGCCCAGAAGGCTTGATGACGATTGCCGGCCAGCGCTTTCAACGCGTCGGCGGCGGCCAGGGCTTCCAGATCGCGCTTGTCTAGCTTGGCGCGTTCGGCCAGGTCGGCGACCGACTCGAAAGCGCGTTCCGCGCGGGCCGTGCCTATCCGCGTAGCGGCGGCGGCCGACAAGCCCTTGACTTGATTGAAGCCCAGTCTTAACGCCGGCGGATTTATTAGTCCGGCTTTATCGTTTATTGGTATGCCGTTCGAGATGCGCTCTTTGGTTGTGTTCATAACAGGCTTGTCGAAACCTGATGTGCTTCGTCCTTCGACAAGCTCAGGGCGAACGGTATTTAACGGCCGGCGGTCGTGTTCCAGTGCGCAATCCCAAGCGCTATGCCGCACATCGACAGCCCGCACCTCGACGCCGTGGCGGCGGGCGTCCTGTACCAGTTGCGCCGGCGCGTAAAAGCCCATCGGCTGGCTGTTCAGCAAGGCGCAGCAAAATGCCGCCGGATGATGGCACTTCAACCAGGCCGACACGTAGGCCAGCAACGCGAAGCTGGCCGAATGCGATTCCGGAAAGCCGTAATCGCCGAAGCCTTTGATTTGTTGAAAGATGCGCTGGGCGAAGTCGTCGCGGTAGCCGCGTTCGCGCATGCCGGCCAGCAATTTCTGCTCGAAAGGCTCCAGGCCGCCCTTGCGCTTCCAGGCCGCCATCGCTCGCCGCAATTCGTCGGCCTCGCCAGGGGTAAAGCCGGCGGCGACCATCGCGATTTGCATCACCTGTTCCTGAAAAATCGGGATGCCCAGCGTGCGCTCCAGCACTTGCTTGATTTCCGGGCTGGGATAGTCGATGGCTTCTTGGCCGTTGCGCCGCGCCAGATAGGGATGGACCATTTCGCCCTGGATCGGGCCGGGGCGGACGATGGCGATTTCGATGACCAAGTCATAGTAATTGGCGGGTTTCAGGCGCGGCAGCATGCTCATCTGCGCCCGCGATTCGACCTGGAACACGCCGATGCTGTCGGCGCGTTGCAGCATCGCGTACACGGCCGGGTCCTCGGCCGGAATGTCGGCCAGGGTCCAGGCGCGGTTTTCGGTTTCTTCCTTGAGGTGGCTAAATTCGATTGGCGCACGAGGATGCTGGTTTGGCGGCGGGCAATATTTCGCCAAATAATGCAAAGTCTTGCGGATCGCGCTGAGCATGCCCAACGCCAGCACGTCCACTTTCAGCAAGCCCATCGCTTCCAGATCGTCTTTTTCCCACTGAATCACGGTCCGCTCGGCCATCGCCGCATTTTCGACCGGCACTAGCCGGGTCAGCTCGTCGCGGGCGATCACGAAGCCGCCGACATGCTGCGACAAATGCCTTGGAAAACCACGGATTTGCTCGACCAAGGCGCTCAATTGGCGGATCACCGGGCTGGCGGGATCGAAGCCGCAATCGCGCAAGGCTTCCGGCATCAGCTTATAGCCGTCCCAGCGATCGACGTTGCCGGCCAGCCGGTCCAGTTGGCCGGCGTTCAAACCCAGCGCCTTGCCGACGTCGCGCACCGCGCTGCGGCTGCGATAGGTAATCACCGTCGCGGCCAGCGCGGCGCGGTGGCGGCCGTATTTGCGGTAGATGTATTGAATGACTTCCTCGCGGCGTTCGTGCTCGAAATCGACGTCGATGTCCGGCGGCTCGTTGCGTTCCCGCGATAGAAAACGTTCGAACAGCAGATTCATCCGGCCGGGATCGACTTCGGTAATCCCCAGGCAATAGCAAACTGCCGAATTCGCCGCCGAGCCGCGACCTTGGCAAAGAATGTTTTGGCTTTTGGCAAAGGCGACAATGTCGTGGACGGTCAAAAAGTAGGGCTCGTAGGCCAGATCGGCAATCAAGGCCAACTCGTGCTCGACTTGTTGCCTGACTTTGGCCGGCTCGCCGTGCGGCCAACGTTGTTGCAAGCCGGCTTCGGTCAAATGCCTGAGCCACGAGGCCGGCGTGTGGCCGTCCGGTACTAGTTCGCGCGGATATTCGTAGCGCAGTTCGTCCAGCGAGAATCGGCAGCAGGCGGCGAGTTTGACGGTTTCGTCCAGCCAGGCTTGCGGATAAATCTCTGCCAGCCGTTGCACGGGCCTGAGATGGCGCTCGCCGTTAGCAAACAAGGCATAGCCCAGCTCGGTCAATGGCCGGTTAAGGCGGATCGCGGTCAAGGTATCCTGCAAGCATTGCCGCGAACGGCGATGCATGTGCACGTCGTTGCAGGCGACGATTGGGATATTCAGTTGTTGGCCCAGGTTTTCGGTGGCGACGATCCATTCCCGGTCGCGGCCGGATAAAAACAGTCCGGCGCCTAGCCATAGATCGGTGCCGAACAGACTTTGCAACCAGCAACCGTCTGATGGTTGCGGCTTTGCCAAGTCCGGCAGCCAGATCGCCAGACAGCCAGCCGGAAAGTGTTGTGCAAAATCCTTGCGGCTCAACCGGTAGCTGCCTTTGCCGGCCTGGCGGCGGGCGAGACTGATCAGATGCGACAAGTTGCCGTAAGCGATGCGGTCTGTCGCCAATAGCAGCAGTTTCAAACCGTCGTCCAGCCGCAATTCGCTGCCGACGATCAAGTCGATGCGGTGTTTTTTGGCCGCCAGATGGGTGCGGACGATGCCGGCCAGTGAACATTCGTCGGTCAATGCCAGCGCGCGGTAACCCAGGCGGGCGGCTTCGGCGACCAATTCTTCCGGGTGCGAGGCGCCGCGCAAAAAGCTGAAATTGGACAAACAATGCAGCTCGGCAAAGCCCGGTGCATCAGCCGAACAGGCCATGACAATACCAGCCGCCATTCGGCTTCAAGTCTTGAAACACCCACAGTTTGCGGCCGGTGCGGTCGTGGGCGATGCGGTAATCGCGTTGCACTGGAGCGCCGTCCCACCAGCCGGATGCGATGCGTTCGCGGTCCTGCGCGAAATGCAGCTCGGCCGGATTTAGCGGCTTGGGGATGCTCAATAGCCACAGCGGGCGCGGCGGCAGTTCGGCTTGCTCGACTGCCGGTTCTAGGCCAAGCAGGCCGGCCCGTTCCGGCCGATGTTCGGCGACGGCCCGCGGATACTGCAAGGCTTGATGGCCGAGCCGGCTTTGCAGTTGCTCCAGCGCGCTTTGCCAGTCCTGTTCGCGGTTTTCGTCGTCGAACAAGCTAAAGCTGTGCGGTTGGAACGGCACGACGGCCTCGCTGAACAATTTGATCGCCAACACCGGCGCCGACAGCGGCGTGCGTTCCAGTTTTTCCCGCAGCAAGCGGGCGCAATGCAGCGGGTCGCGGCTGGCGTGGCGCAAGCTTAATTCGACCGGCGTGGCCGGACGCCGGTAGTGTAGCAAGCGCAGTTCGACGGCCTGGACGGCGGCGTCGCGCCGGCGCAGAAACTCGGCCAGTTGCTCGAGCAGTTGTTCGACCGCCGGGAAGAAGTGATCGAGTTTGTCCAGTTCGGCCGGCAGTTCGCGGCCGGCGGCGAAACGCGGCGGGCGGTGGAACTGCTTGGGTAGGCGCGAGTCGTGGCCGGCCAGTGCGTCGAGTCGGCCGAGCAGTTCGGGGCCGTAACGCCGAGCCAAGCCATCGCGCGGCAGCCGCCAGACGTCGGCCAGGGTTTGCACGCCGGTCCGCGCCAGACGTTGCGACAGCTTGGCGTCGAATCCCGCCGCCGCCAGCGGCAACGGGCCGAGCAGGGAGCGCAGTTTGGCCGGTTGCGCGACGACGACTTCCAGATTCAAACGTGCCAGCATTTCGGCGGCCGCCGGCGACGGCGCCAAGGCCAGATGGGCGCGATGGCCGATGCCGGCCAGGGTTTGGCGCAGTTGTTCGCTTAGTGATTCGGCGCCGCCGAACAAACGCAAGCAGCTCGATACTTCCAGCAGCAGGGCTTGCGGCAGGTCGCGGCTGACCCACGGGCTAAAGTCCAACCCGGCGTCGGCCAGAAGGTCTAGCGCGATGTGCTCCAATTGCGGGTCGCGGTTTTGTATCTGCAAACCGGGGCAGAGCGCCAGCGCGGCGGCGGGCGTCATGCTGGGTTCGACGCCGGCTAGCCGGGCCGCTTGCGAAACCGCGTACAGCGAGGGCCGGCCCTTGACGGTTTCCTGCAGCGCGCAAGCTAGTCTTGAATCCAGACCGGCGGCAGTCAAGGCCAGATCGGGGAAATAGGCGCACACCCAGAGTTTGGGTCGATGGGCGGCGGGCGCGACTTCGCTGTGCCGGGGCGGTAAATATCTGGGCGCTAGGGCGCGGGCGGTGGCGGCCATCAGATTGCCAACAGCAAATCCAGTTGGCGCAGACTGCCGCGCGCCTTGGCTATCCGCAGTCGCAAGCCGCCGCTTTCGCGCCGCAAGGCCAGTTGCAATGCGGCGTGGCGGGCTTGCGCGGCGTGACCGACCGCGAACAGCACCGCCAGCGCGTTACCGGCCTCGGCGGCTAATTGTAANGGTGCGCGGCCAGCGGCCGTTTGGGCCAGGCCAAGGCCATGCCGCAGCCGCCGCTACGGAGTAGGACTTCCAAGGCCCACGGCAGATCGGCGGCTTCGGGGCAGGTGACGACCAGCAATTGCCCGAGCTCGACGCCGGCCTGCTGCAAGCCCGGTGCGTAAGCTTGGTAGGGCGGCGCCAACCAGACGATACGCTGGCCTTGCCGGCTCAAGGCCGCCATCGCCGGCAGCAGCAACGGCAATTCGCCGACGCCGACCTGGGGTAGCTGCCAATGCATTAACGCGCCGCTCGGCCAGCCGCCGCCGGGCAGCAGCGCGTCCAATTCGGCAAAACCGGTGGCGATGCCGTTGGCCGAGTCGGTTTGCAGGCCGCGCCAGATTTGGTCTTGGCCGCGCAGTAGTTGTTCCAGTACCGGCTTCATGGCAAGTCGCGGCGGATCACGCCGACGACCACGCCTTCGATGCTCAGCGTGTCGCGTTCCAGATCGACGGTCAGTACCGCGAAGTCGGGGTTGGCCGGCTCCAAAAAGGCTTTATTGCCGTCCAGGCGCAGGCGTTTGACGGTGGCTTCGTCGCCGATGCGGGCGACGACGATTTGGCCGTTGTCGGCAGTCGGCGTCCGTCGCACCGCCAGCAGGTCGCCGTCGAGGATGCCGGCGTCGCGCATGCTCATACCGTGTACCCGCAACAGGTAGTCGGCGCGGTCGCGAAACAGCTCCGGGCCGAGCCGGCAATAGTCTTCGATATGCTCCTCGGCCAGTATCGGTTTACCGGCGGCGACTCTGCCCACCAGCGGCAGGCCGGCTTCGGCGGCAGGTTTTAACAAACGAATGCCGCGCGACGCCGACGGCACCAGTTCGATCGCGCCCTTGCGCGCCAGGGCCTGTAAGTGGCCGCGGATGCTATTGGTCGAGCGCACGCCGAACGCGGCGGCGATCTCGGCGATGGTCGGCGGAAAGCCGTCCTCGCCGAGGCGGTGCTCGATGAAGTCGAGGATGGTTTGCTGGCGGTCGGTTAATGGTTTCATGCTGTTTTTATATTCACTGCTTTTATAAGCAGTATAGTGGTTTTTTATCAGCGGATTCAAGTCGGCAAATCGGGTTAGCGGGGTCGATCGGGATTGGCCGGTATGCTCGAGCCAGAGCCGAGTCGCGGCGGGAAAACGTTTCGGTAGATGCGGATTTCCGGGCGTTTACGCCGGCGTTGTCCAGTTGAGCGGCGACTGCCGGCCCGAGGTACCCATGTCGGGCCGGCGACTTTAAAAGCATAGAGTGGTTGGGGAAATCGGCGCTAAAGGCTAAGCTTATGTAAACCGGCAAATCGCGCCCATTTATTTCTCCAACCGTTTTATTGCATGTTTTGTCCGAATAGAAGCCCAAAAAGCCGTACCCTGTTGATGCTGCGCTATTTGGCGATTTTATTGGCTTTGCAAATCGTCGTCGCGTTGGCGCCGTTGCCGGATGGCTGGAAGGGAATCGCCAATTACGCGCCGCTGCATACGCTGTTGGAAACCTTAGCCATCGTCGTGTCGGCGCTGGTGTTCGCGGTCGGCTGGAGCGTTTACCAGCGCGAGCGCTCCGGCAATTTGATGTTGCTGGCGTGTTGTTTTGCCGGTGTCGCGCTGTTGGACGTGCTGCATACCTTGTCGTATCAGGGCATGCCCGATTTTGTGACGCCGAGCGATCCGCAAAAGGCGATCGATTTTTGGCTGGCGGCGCGCGGCTTGGCCGCGCTGGCCTTATGCTCGGTCACCGTTTTACCGGATTGGGACTTGCAACGAACCAACGGACGTTGGTGGATGTTGGCCGGCGTGCTCGCCGCGGTGGCCGGGGCGGCTTGGGTGGTGCTATTCCACGCCGATTGGGTACCGGAAACCTTCGTGCCCGGCGTCGGCCTGACCGGGTTCAAGCGGATCAGCGAATACGGTTTGATAACGGTTTATCTGGCGCTGGCCTTGGGTTTGTACCGGCGCGGCCTGTATCCGCAGAGTTACGACGTGCAGGGCTTGGCCGGCGCGGCCATAGTGATGGCGCTCAGCGAAATTTTCTTCACGCTGTATGCCGACGTGACCGACATCTTCAACTTATTCGGCCACCTCTATAAAACCGTTGCCTACGGCATGATTTATCGCGCGGTTTTCATGAATTGCGTCGAAATTCCCTACCACCGTCTTTATCAATCCAAGCAAGCCCTGGCGGCCAGCGAAGCCAAGTTCCACGCCATCATCGACGCATCGCCGATTGCATATTTGTTATACGACGGTCGGAACCATATTGCTTACTTGAATCCGGCTTTCGTCGAAACCTTCGGTTACAGCCGAACTGAGTTGCTGGAATGGGAAGATTGGTGGCGGAAGGCGTTTCCGGATGCCGAATACCGGCGGATGGTCCGGAGCGATTGGGAAGAACGCGCCCAGTTGGTTCTGAGTGGCGGTCACGGGTTTCCGTCGATGGAACTGGACGTCGTCTGCAAAAACGGCGCTAAAAAAATCGTGTTAGTCAATTTGGTGGCATTGAGCGCGGATCTGGCCGGGCATCAGGTCGTCATATTGTCCGACATCACCGAACGGGTCCGGGCGCTCGACGTGATCTGGAAACAAGCCCATTTGGACCCGTTGACCGAATTGCCTAACCGCAGTCTGTTTTTGAGCAAATTGGCGCAAGAGTCGGCGGCGGCCGCCAAATCGGGTTTGCGGATGGCCTTGTTGTTTATCGATTTGGACCGGTTTAAGGACGTCAACGACACGCTGGGCCATTTCATGGGCGATATTTTGTTGCGGGAAGCCGCGCGGCGCCTGCGGCAAGCCTTGCCCGAGGCGTTGACGCTGTCCCGCATCGGCGGCGACGAATTTACCGTGATCATTGGCGGTATGAAGGAAAAACCGGAGGTCGAGGCGATTGCCCGGATCGTGTTGCGCGGTCTGGCCGAACCGTTTCGTTTGGGCGACGACACCGTCTATTTGTCGGCCAGTATCGGGATTGCGTTTTATCCGGACGATGCCAGGAAAAGCGACGAGTTGTTGAAAAATGCCGATCAGGCGCTTTACGAAGCCAAAAAGCGCGGCCGGGACCGTTTCAGTTATTTCACCAGCGAATTGCAGCAACGCGCCCAAGTACGCTTGCGCTTATTGAGCGAATTGCACGCGGCCTTGCGCAAAGACCAATTCGAGGTTTACTACCAACCTATCGTCGATATGGCGACGCTAAAAATCGTCAAGGCGGAAGCCTTGTTGCGCTGGCGTCATCCGGCGTTGGGGATGGTGAGCCCGGCCGAATTCATCCCGCTGGCCGAGGAAACCGGCTTGATTGTGGACATCGGCGAATGGGTGTTCGACACCGTGTTGCAACAAGCGGCGATCTGGCGAAGGCTTTACGATCCCGAGTTTCAAGTCAGCATCAACAAATCGCCGGTTCAGTTTCTCAGTGCCCGTTACGATTACAAGCGCTGGCCGGAAGATTTAGCGCGGATGGGCATCAGCGGCGCGGCGATGGTCGTCGAAATCACCGAAAGCCTTTTGCTCGACGCCAACGATATCGTGCGCGAACAGCTGCAAGCGTTTCATGCAGCCGGCATTCAGGTGGCCTTGGACGATTTCGGTACCGGCTACTCGTCCTTGACCTATTTGAAGAAATTCGACATCGACTATATCAAGATCGATCAAGCCTTCGTCCGAACCTTGCCCGTGAATGCCAGCGACATGGCGGTTTGCGAGGCCATCGTCGCGATGGCGCATAAATTGGGGATACTGGTGGTCGCGGAAGGCATAGAAACCGGCGAGCAGCTGGCGCTGTTGCAAAAAATCGGCTGCGATTTCGGTCAAGGTTACCACTTCGCCAAGCCGATGCCGGCCGCTGGCCTGACGGCGATATTCGAAAAAGCGCCGGGTGTGGTGGTTTGCAATCGAAAACGCGCAAACCTGCAATCAGCGCAATTTTCGACCAGGAATAAATACAACTGACGGTTGCTCAAACCGAGATTATTTGCAACTGACACCCGTTCCAGAAACTCAGCGCCAAGGAAACAATATGGACGTTGATTCATTGACGAGATAGTTGGACTATCAAGGTCTGATTCGGCGTGAAGGGCATCTTGGCAAGACAAACGTCCGGAAAACGGACGTATTCTGGACTGGTCATTTTTCGAAGTAGGTGTCAGCAGCGACTTGGCCGACAAAAACCGACCCAAAGCGGTCAGTCAAATTTTTCTGTGA
Source organism: Methylomonas sp. LWB (assembly GCF_001856095.1). Lineage (NCBI taxonomy): Bacteria > Pseudomonadati > Pseudomonadota > Gammaproteobacteria > Methylococcales > Methylococcaceae > Methylomonas > Methylomonas sp. LWB. The sequence continues at coordinate 89,376 of NZ_MKMC01000078.1, read as the reverse complement.
ATCCGATCAAGCAAGGTCAATTTTATAGAAAGCGGACGTTCGTTGATCAAGCTCAAAGTATGATTCGCTGTAACGTAATACACAGCCAAGCGGTTGCAATCGCCAGCAACCAGCGGCCGCCCATTTCGCAAAAAACCATCCAGTCTACAAACCAGGGTACCGCGCGGGGATTACTGCCCGACTCCGCGATGTCCTGAAAGGAGATTTCCAATTTACCTAATAGCTGTGCCGGCAAAGTTGCCATGACGACCAGAACTGCCGTCAACAAACCCAATCCGATCAATAGTAAACGTTGCCGCCAGCCTTGTACCGGCCAAATCAATAGTATCGATCCTTCGATCACCAGCGGCACAAAACTATGTAGCAAGTGGGCTGACGATTTCAATTCGGTGCCGGGTGGAATGAAATGACTGGAATTCAGATAAATCGGCCGAAGCACCCAGGCAGATAACTCAATTGAGTAATCCAGTTGAGATTGCGCCGATTTCATCAACTTTAAGCTGGGCGAAAAATCCGGCGCCATGCCAATCATGACAGCCTTAAGCAATGGGAACATGCCTGTTATCAGCCAGTCTCCGAAAAACAAAACCAAACCGGACAGCGCCAGCCAGGCGAGCAAGCCTTTCAGGGTCAGGAAAAGCAACTCACGCCGGCTCATGGCTTTGACTTGTAGAATCGAACGCCCACCAGGCAAAATAGAAACAGCCCAAAACCACCATCAACGTCGGTGCCACATAGGTGTGAATCAGCTGAAACCAGCCGGGTTGGTAGGCGATGACGAAATACAACACGCAAATGCGCAGTAAATTGAGACCATAGATCAAGCCGATGCCCAACAGCAGACCAAGTAGTTTCCGTTTCAATCCGGACGGAAAAACCAAAATCGCTGAGATCACTAAAAACAACACCCCGGCACCGTCGCAGCCGCGCACGATTTCCAGATCGGCCTTGGCCGAAAGCAGATGGTTTTGCTTGGCCAGTACATGCTCCAATGGTGCTAGCCAATTGACCAGATCGGCGCAAATTGCCACCACGCCATGGTAATAGATCACATTGATGAAGGTATCGACCGGAATCTTAAAATAGCCGTAGTCAAGCAGTACGTAGCAGCCAACGAATAGCATGAATTGCAGCCATTCATGTCGCCCATTCGTTCGAGGTCTTTTAGAACGATTTCCGGCCACCAGTATGTCTTTACATAATTGAGGCAATATATACCCTACGTTCTTTGATTAAATCGTGGTTTATCTCTGATTTTCCTGCGACCGATGCGCCTGACGGTAGCATCCTATCAGCGCACCTTATCGCGTTTGGAACAGAGTATCTTACGGCCTTGTCTGTTTCTTTAGCATAACGGATTTTTACAAGTAATTAGCCAGCACTTCAAGCCATATAGAAAGCCCTAGTATAATCATTACTACCCCCCCCTTTTTTAAGCGCTCTTTGTATTTTGGAAGTATTGAGTGGTAATTTTTTAAATTGTTATATTTTCGTTCTGTTATCAACATATAGATTCCAAGAAGAATACAAATAATTCCAAAAACAAAATTAGTCATGATGGAAATTTAACCTATTATCTTATTGATTTAATTGCCCTTCAACGCCCGTACCAAAATCAAGGAGATCAGTAATGCTAGTTACCCCGTTGTCGATACCATTTGCAATTTTGGCCCCCGACCCTGCAATGCCAAAAATATCAAGCCCAGTTTGAATTGCCTTGCCTAATGCTTTGCCCTTATCACCATTAGCATATTCACCAATTGCTTCAAATAATGACGGGTCATTCCTCCCCATGATTCCATTATTTAGAGCAATCAAGCCATTTACAGATGTTATTGCTCCCAAACCAAACTCAGCCATTCCGACAGTTAATGCGCCGCAACCAGGAGCAAGACCACTTCCGCAGCTTGCGGCACCAAGGACCGCTGTTCCTGCTCCTTGAACTGTGGCAAATCCACCGAGACCAACTTGCATAGCGCCGGAAACAACTCTGACGCTTCTTGATAAAAGGCCTGAGCTTTCAGAAGCCGCTAACCCGCTCGGATCCACCGCCATAACGGGATTTCCCCCGACATAAGCATACAGGTTCAACCCTCCATTGTGTCCAATCGGGTCCTCGCTGATAAACCGCCCAAGATTCGCATCATAATACCGCGCCCGCATGTAATACAGGTTATTCCCTTCGGCCATGATACCCACTTGCCCGGCGTACTTGAACGGCTGGGCGATGGTTTCGGTTTGCGCCATCAACTTGCCGTAGGGGTCATAGGCGTAGGTGTTGGCTGTCTGCTGGCTGGCGTTGGTGAGCGCCACCGTATGCCCGGTGCCGTCGAAGTGGTAGACATAGAGTTGGCCGGTGGCGGCGTCGACTAGCGCCGTCAGGCCTTTGCCGTGGATGTAGTATTTGCTGATGACGTTGCTGGCGTTGGCTTCGGCCAACAGGTTGCCGGCGGCATCGTAGATGTACTTCGTAACGGTACCGTTTCTTGTGGCCTTGATCCGGTTGCCGATGCCGTCGTAGACGTAGCTTTGGTTGCCTTGGCTGATCAGGCGGTGGGCGTAGTCGTAGGCGTAGTTGGTGCTGCCCTGAATTTTGAGTTGACCTTCGAAGTCGTAGGTCAGCGTTGTGGCACCGGCGTTGGTCAGCCGGTTCTTGGGCGTGTTGTAAGTATACGTCTGGCTGTTGTTGATCAACTGTTCCGGCAGCTTGGCTTCGGTAACGACGGCTTGAGTGCGGTTACCGTTGGCGTCCAGGGTGTAGGCGTAGCTGGCTAGGGTGGCGTTGCCGCTGGTCTTGTGGCTCAGGCTGGTCAGGCGGTCGGCGTTGTCGTAGCCGTATTGGGTTAGGCTGGCGTTGAAGCGAGTGACCTGGGTCAGCCGGCCGGCGGCGTCGTAACTGTAGCTTTCGGTTTTGTTCAGCCAGTTGATGGTGACGCTTTGTAGCCGGTTTAGAGTGTCGTAGGTATAGCCGACGGTTTTGTTGCCGGGATAGGTGAGTTGAGTCAGATTGCCGGCGGCGTCGTATTGGTATTGGACGTTAAAGCCGTTCGGGTCGGTGTGGCCGGTGAGCCTTCCAGCTGCGTCGTAGCTGTTGGCTGTCGTGCCGGTGGGATCGGTCATCGTGGTCAACCGATCCAGGTTATCGTAGTCGAAGTTGACGGTGCTGTTGCCGGGGTAGACGATCTGGTTGAGTTTGCCGCTGGCGGTGTAGCTGCTGGTGACGGTGTTGGCGTTGCGGTCGGTGTGGCTGATCAGCCGGCCGGCGTTGTCGTAGGTCGAGCTGTTGAGTTTGCCCAGGGGATCGGTGCGGGTCAGTAGCAAGCCGCGCTTGTCGTAGCTGAATTGGGTGACGGCGCCGGCTTGGTCGGTCAGGCTGGTCAGGCGGCCTATGCCGTCGTATTGGGTAGCGACTTGCGGATGGGCGGCGGTCTTGGCCGTGGCTGGGTGGCCGTTGGCGTCGTAGGTGTATTGGGTGGTGGTATTTTTGGCGTCGGTGCGGCTTTGCACCAAGCCGGCGGCGGTGTAGGCCGTGGCGGTCTGCTGATTCAATGCATTGCGGGCGGCGACCGGGTGGTGTTCGGCGTCGTAGTCGATCTGGCTGGCGTGGTTCAGCGCGTCGCTGACCTGGGTCAAGCGCAGTTGGGCATCGTAGCTGAAGCTGGTAGCCTGATTCAGCGCGTTGAGGCTTTGGGTCGGGTTGTGGTTAGCGTCGTAGCTGATTTGGGTCGCGTGGCCCAAAGGATCGGTGGTTTGGATGACGTGGCCCTGACCGTCGTATTGGGTTTTGGCGATTTGGCCCAGGGCGTTTTCCACCGCCACGGTGCGGCCGGTTGGGTCGTAGTAATAGGTGGTGCGGTGACCGGCCGGGTCTTCATCGGATGACGACAGGCCGGTGTAGTGCAGTTTATACAAGGCGCTGCCGGTTTCGCGGGGGGCGGTTTGCTGCGTGACCCGCTGGTGGTCGTCGTAAACGTTGCTAACAATGGTTTGGTTGACCGGATCGGTGACGCTGAGGATTTGGTGATTGGCGTCGTAGCCGTATTGCCAGACTTTGTTTTCCGGGTCGTGGAAGCCGGTCAGGTCGTTGCCGGTGTAGCTGTACGTGACATTACGGCCCTGGTTGTCAGCCACCTGGGTTAGTTTGCCGGCGGTGTAGCTTAAGGTCAGGGTGCGGTTGTAGGCATCCTTGACCTGGGTCAGCAGGTCGCTGGTGTAGGTAAAGCTCAAGGCGTTGCCGTCGATGTCGGTCAGGCTCTGGATGCGGTTGCTGGCATCGAAGGCCAAGACAGTGCCGAAGCGTTCGCTCAGTTTGTAGGTGCCGTTGGCGTTTTTGATTAGTTGGGTAGTGACGCCGGGCGGGGCGACGAAGCTGCCGTCGGGCAGTTGCCGGTAGCTCAAAGCCCGGTCGCCCAGCTGTACGCTGATGGCTTTATCCTGCAACTGGTCGGTGGCCCATTGCGCCACCAGCGTGCCGACCACCCAGTCTTTCAAGGCCGGCTGGGTCGGCGACATCAGATCGCGGCTGACATAAGCCGCCACGATCAGTGCCGCAGCATCCTGAGGGCTGCGCAAGCCCAGCGCGGTTTTGACGTCGCTGTGCTTGTTCAAGCGAATGTCGTAGCCGTGATTCCAACCCTTACCCAGTCCGGCCGGGTCCTGGTTGACTTGCTGGCTGTTGTAACTGCGGGCAAAGCTTAAACCGCGAGGACCGCTGCCGCCCAGGCTGAGATCGACGGCTTGGTTGAGATAGGCGCCGCTGCCCAGATCGACCGGATCGACACCTTTGGGAGTGGAGACGTTGCCGGATGGCAATTGCAACGGGGCGTAGTAATTTTGGGCGACAGGCGTATTGATGGGCCCGACAAAGGAGCCAAAGCCGCCGTTCAGGCCGCCGCCGATGATCATGCCCTGACTGCGTTGGTTGCCATTGACCCGATAGTCGATGTAACCGTAGCCGTGCCAACTGTTTAGGGTGACTTGGCCGTTTTGCGGCAAAACCAGCGTGGCCCCGGCGTTGAGGGCGGGAATCAGGTTATTGTTGATATCGCTGCTGCTATAGCCGGTCAATTGACTTTGAATCGTTCCGAAGTTACCCAAATTGGCCAACAAGAATTTCTGGCCGTTTTGGTTGTTCAGATTGAAGATTTTGACGGTGGACATCGCCGGCTGACTGGCGCCTTGCAATTGCTCCAGGACCGCGTGTTCCATGGCGCTGGCGATCAAGCCCGAACTCTGGAAGGTACCTTCGCCGGCAGACGCGCTCTGCGGCAGGGTGGACACGAACTGGGCTCTGACATCGACGAAATAACCGGCTTCCTGACCGACGATACCGAAGCGGTGATGGCGGATGGCGCGGTTATCGCTCAAGGTGTTTAGTAGGTCGTCAGCCAGTTGGGTTTGCTGCATCCAGCTTTGGCCGAAGATATTGAGGGTTTCGCTGACGACTTCGCGGGATGTGTTGGCCGCGCCTTGCAGGGTTAGTTGGTCGAGATAGCGCTGCCGCTCCGCTAACAGACTGCTGTCGCGGTCGCCGCCGAAGGCCGAGGCCAGTACGTAAGACCCGGTGCGTTTCAGCGTGAACGTGGCGCATTGATCGCCGTATTTGGCGCCGGTAAAGCAGGGATTGCCGACCGTGGCACTGTAGGGGTGATCTATGCTCAACGTCAGACTGGTCAAATTGCCCGACGGCGTGCCTTCCGACAGCAGCAGGGTATCGTCGAGATGGAGTTGCGCCACCGGCGTGCTTTGCACAGCTCCGGTCAAAGCCACGGTTTGAGTGCCGATGGTGCTACCCTGGTAGCTGAAAGTGAGGGTCAAGGTAGCGTTTTTGCGGCCGGCCGCCTGACCAGTGCCGGTGAATTTGACTTTGACCGGGACGCTGCCGTTATTGGCCGGAATGTTCTGGGTGCCGCCGCCGGACACGAATTGAAACGCGCTGGCATTCGTACCGCTGATCGTGCTGGTGACCTGGATCACGACACTGTTGGGGTTGCCGGGATTCCAGGTAAAGGTCGGGCCATCCTGACCGGGACTAACGGTGCCGAAATCCGTGGCGCCCGCAGGCGGCGGATCGATGGGAGTGCTGTCGCCGACATAACTGATGCTGAGTTTTTTGCCGGCGATTTGCGGAATGTTCAGTGTCGTGTCGATTGCACCGTGTTGCAGGCGCACGGTATGGATGTAGCCGGCGGGAATCTCGGCCCAGGCAGTTTGCGTGGGCGTGCCGGCAAACGGCAAGGCCGCCGGCAAACTGTTGCTTTCATCCGGAACGATACTTAAGCCGCCGATGATGTCGCGCACAAAGGCATTGGGGTAATTTTGTTTGAGCTGGCTGACGAGCTGAGTCGTCAAGTCGTTCAGCTCGGCATTCAAATTGGCGGTATTCAGGCTTTGGATCGAATCGGTGCCCAGCAAACCGCCGGCCGCATTCAATAAGGCGGTTTTATCGTAACCCATCGCGGTAGCCAGATTGATGCCGCTCTGTTTGCTGCTGGATTTAAAAGCCGGGTCCAGCGCCACGTTGGTGGCGTTGATATTCGCCACGACCCAAACCCGATCCAGAGTCACGCTTGTACCATTCACGATAGTCGCCGGAATGCCGCCCGAGCCAATGATATTGCCGATACGGGTGGCATCAGCATCGGTACCCAGCCAGTGCGCCATGTCATTATTATTGGCTGCTGAAAGGGGAATGCTCATGCTGCCGTATTGGTAATTCGCGGTATAACCCGCTGCCCGCAGCAATTCCACCAGCACGGCTGCTTGATCGAAGTCGTTGCCGCTGCGTTCTTTCAAGGTCAGATACGGGCCTTTCAAGGCACCGTAATACGGGACGTAAACAAAGTAATTGCGGACGAACTGGTAAATGCGGCGTGGATCGTTTTCCAACGCGGCCGCCAATTGGCTAAATTCGGTGGCGGCAGGCACCAGCGCGGCGGCGGTCAGGGTTTCCGTTGCCGCCAGGGTTGCCGAGGCTTTGGCTGCGGTAGTCATCGCTTGCCGGTTTTGCTTCGCTGTTTGCTGGTCACGCTGTTGAGTCAACGCCTGTTCGCGTTGCTCGATGACGGCCTGAGCCGCTTCGGGAGACACTGGTTCCGCAGTCTGGTTGACCCAGCCGGCAGGGGACGCATGCACCGGTGCCGGTACGTGTGGCTCGACGACGGCCTGCGCCACGGCAGGCAATACCCATTTCGTTGGGCCAGTGTCGGTAGGGGCCGCCATGGCCGAAACCTCAAAGCCCATCAGGCAGATCAGCAACAGACGTGTCACAACCAGGCGCACGGAAGCACCCGAATTCCTTGCCATATTCATCACGTTACACTCCTTGTTTTTTTGGTTGTCGAGCCAGCATCAGCCCTAATCCCAAAGCCATGATGATCAAGCCCCATTCCGGAACGGCCGGTACGGCGACACTGGTATTGGGAGGCTGTAGCGGATTGGAATTAGCCTGATATTCCGCCAAGTTGGTGATGCCGTCGCCGTCGGCATCCAGTCCGGCATCGCCTGGACTCAGTGGATTCAAGCCGTATTGAATTTCCCAGGCATCCGGCATGCCATCGTTATCGTCGTCCGGATCGGCAAAATTGGCCAGCAGGTCGCCGTCGGTATCCGGACTATTGCTAACGCCTTGCGTCGTGAAGTTTCCGGCGGCGTCGTATTGGTACCCAACCACCGGACCGTCATTGCGGGTCACCGCCCGCAACCGGTTCAGGTCGTCGTAGCTATAGTCGATGGTGACGGCGGCATTTGCAGGCATGGCAAATCCGGATATCAGGCCCAAGCAGAATAACAATCCAGGATTGAGTAGGCGAATATTGCTTTTTGGGCTGCCGCTCAAAACCGACTGGGTCGATAAGTGAGTCACTGAAATTCTAGGTGGCTGTGTTCGTCGAGCGAAGGTGTCGAGAAACTTCATGAATTATCCTGTGATTTTTGCGATAGTCTGGTTTGAAAGCGGCTGTCTGAGTGTTTGTTGCAGGGCAGTTCAACCACCTTGAGTGTTGCCGTGGCATCCGTGAAAGTTCGCCAACGGTTGGCCTATCTCGAATATTTTCAATGCCGGCCCCCCCAATATCTGTTTAGCATGCCGACTCACGAGATTCCGATTAAAATCTATATCATCATTGTTACAACTGTATTAATGCCCCAACAATGTTATCGGTCGACGCAAGTTGTTAAGGCCATTGATGAGGGATTGTTGGCGAAAAAATGTAATCGGTAGACACTTGCTTAAAAGCCAAAATGAGAACTCCTTTCATCTAAATGTTTTGGAGTTTGTCATGAATGATTCAATTACAAGCAATAAACACGGTATTCCTTGGAATAAAGGGAAACTAGTCGGCCAGAAATATCCGCTGAAATTGAAGGAAATATGGGCAATACGGATTCGCTTGCAACTGGCCCATCAAGTCAAGGAGCTAGCTATGTTTAACTTGGCTATTGACAGCAAATTGCGTGGCTGTGATTTGGTCCGGTTGAAAGTAAGCGATGTTTCGCAGGCAAGCCGGTTACTGACGCGAGCTATTGTCATGCAGCAAAAGACACACCGACCGGTTCAGTTTGAGATAACCGAACAGACGAGAGATTCGTTGGCAGGTTGGATTGCACAAGCGCAATTACGGCCAGATCAATATTTGTTCCCCAGTCGTATCCATCGTTCTCTCCATATTTCGACTCGGCAATATGCGCGCATAGTCGAGCGTTGGGTGACATCAATAGGCCTTGACCCATCCGGCTATGGAACCCATACCATGCGTCGAACAAAAGCACCCCTCATTTATAGACGAACCAAAAACCTGCGAGCGGTGCAGTTATTACTCGGCCATACGAAATTAGAAAGCACGGTTCGATATCTAGGTATTGAGGTAGATGACGCCCTGGAGCTTTCAGAGCAAACTGAAGTTTAGGTCTCGGATCATTTGAGCGAGTGACTGCTTTCGAGCAGTTTGCTCGCCCAAACCTAAAGCTATAAATTATTCTATCTGACCGCTTTTGGCCGATTGCCGCCAATGGTCAACGACATATGTTAGTTGCAAATAATCTCGGTTTGAGCGCCCGTCAGTTGCATTTACTCTTGGTCGAAAATTGCGCTGATTGCAGGTTTGCGCGTTTTCGATTGCAAGCCGCTATAGCTAGGCGCGCCGAGCAACGCCGTGGATGCGGCAGGCACTGCATGGCTTGAGCAAACCGCTAACGGAGAATGTGATCGCGAGCAATGAGGGTGCGTTAACGGCCCTGGCCCGACGAGAACGGCGAAGCTGGCGGTTTGCGGCCGGCGCGACGTGGGCCGGAATTGAATGGCGCGCGCCTAGATCGGAGCACGTTCCCAGGACTGGCCGAAGCGCGTGACGCGATTGCGGCCGTTGGCTTTGGATGAGTATAGCGCGCTGTCGGCCGCCTCGATCAATTCGCCGCCGGATTGGGCATCCTCGGGATAGCTGGCGACACCGAAGGAGGCGGTCAGCGCTATCGGCGTGCTTTTCCAGGCCACGCGTTGCTCGGCCAGGCATTGTCTCAGGTACTCGGCGCGCTCGCGGGCCACTTCGACGGGCGTGTCGGGCATCAACAATAAAAACTCTTCGCCGCCGTAACGGCAGATGATGTCGCTAGATCTGGCGTGTTGCCGCATCAGATCGGCCAGATGTTTTAACGCGGCATCGCCGCCGGGATGGCCGTAACGGTCGTTGACCGATTTGAAAAAATCCAGATCGGCAATCACCGCGCTGACCGGATAGCCGTGCCGGGTGGCCAGCGCGATGGTCCGGTCCAGGTTTTCGGCTAAAAACAAACGATTGTAAAGCCCGGTCAGCGCATCGTGCAGGGCTTGGTCGCGCAGCCGCGTTTGCAATGCCTCGATTTCCCGCTCCGCTCCGAGCCGCTCGGTAATGTCCGCCCAAACCGCGATCAGCGCCGGACGGCCGCCAATATCCAGAGGCGCCTTCCCCGACATTTCGACGTTGATGATCCGACCATCCTTGCGCACGGCCCGAGTCGTAAAGGTCAGTTGCTGGAATTCCCCGTTCAATGCGCGGCGAATCACGTCCAAAACCTGGGGCAAGTCTTCGGCCGGGGTAATGTCGGCCGGACCGAGTTTCAGAATTTCCTCGACGCTATAGCCCAGAATTTCGGCGAATTTCGGGTTGGCGTAGTGAAAGCGTTGGTCGATCGTCATTGAAATGCCGACCAAGGATTGATCGAGCACGCAGTGAAATTTTTGTTCCGCTTCGCTCAGCGCGCGGTTGATGGCCCGGTTTTCTGCCAGCGCCGCTTCCAATTCCTGAGTGCGGCGCCGCACCAAGTCTTCCAGCATCACCGTTGCCTGGACTTGATCGAAATAGGAGTTTCCCAAATCGCCGCTGTGTTCGACACGGTCCATCAAGACTTGGACGACTTTGTTCAAGCGGGCGATTTCAGCCTGCAAAGCCGGGAGGCTGGGATTGGCGTTTGGGTCAGTCATGTTCGGATGCCGTAGCCGGAGCGCCGATCGCCACGGCCGCGAAGGTTTGGTTGATGTGGATGCCGCGAAACTGTTCGCCGTAGGTGTGAAAGCCGACCACGCGGTTGTCGGTCATCAAGCGGTTCAAGTCATCGAGCTGATCGGCGGCGGCAACTTCCAGTTTTCGCAGGATGCAATCGCAGCCGAGCGTCACCAGCGGCTGGCCAATGACTTGACGGACGCGACCGAAGGCCGCCGCCAAATTTTCCAGCAAGTTTTCGCCTTGAGCGATGCGCAACACCAAGCCTTCCTCGATCGCGCAGTAAAAGGTCAAGCTGCCGTCCGGGTGAGCGCGTTGCAGACCGCGCACGTAATAACTGCCGTCGATCTTGACGACGACCGGATACGCGGCGAACAACGCCGGCGTGAGTTGGTCCAGCGGATAGCCGATCAGTCGCGCGTACTCCTCGGCGGCTGGCAGACCGTTGATTTCGTGGACGGTGCGTCGGCCGATGTCGGCGGCGGTGACCACCATCCTGTGCTCGGACGGTAAGAAGTGTTGAGTCCGGTAAGCGTACACCGGCAGCGTGGTGCTGATTAACAGCATGACCGCGTGGTTCGGGTGGAACGCACCTCCCCAATAAACCCACGTATCCTGAAACCTCAAACCGTCGCCGGCCGAACCGCCGACCAGCGGAATGTTGCCGAGCATCCGTTGAATGTCCAGGGCGACCGGTTCTTCTTTCAAAGACAGACCGTCTATCAATAAAAAACCGAAACTGTTGGACGAACAGGCGTACGGCGCCAAATCCAATAGCGCGTTCAACCGAGATTGGGCGAAGTCCTTGGTTTGCTCGGCGGACAGACTCCGTAAGTCGCCGAGCAGGCCGCCGACGGCGCTGCACACCGATGCAGAGAAGCCGACGCCGACCAGACTGCGTTCGCAAAGCCCGGCTGGTCCGATTTCGCCGGCCGTCGTACAACCGACGACCGGCAGGTCCTTAAACGCCAACGATAATGCGGCTGCCAGCGCCGTTAGGTCGTAATCGGCCGAACAAAAAAATATCACGGCGGCCAGCCGTTCCTGAACCAGGCCGGCATGTAGCTCGTTGACCGCCGTTGTCGGGTCGACGGCACTCGAATGGGCGATACGAATAGGCATGGCTGGGCTGGGCATGGAGCGATTTCGTGTGTCTGTGATGGCTTACAAGCGAATTTTATCGTATCGCCGCCGACGAAGCTCGATACAGCTATCGAGAGGGCGACGGCTGTCGTAAAAGACCTTGAAATTTTGGGCCGTAAGTCCGTTTATAGGCTAAGGCGAATTCCAGTATAACTCGCTGCGCATTCCGGCCGCCGTAACCGAATGGATAGTCGGAGAAGAGGTTTTTTGGAACTTGCCGTTCCCGAGATCCAGTTGCGGCACGGCGGGGGCGTGCGGACTGGCGCGTTGACGCAGGCGCCAAGTCAAGAGGTCGACCAAGGGCGCTACAACACCGTGGCCGAAGCGGCGCTCCGAATTGGTAGTCGTTAACGGTTTTTGGGTGGGGTTTTAGCCAAACTAACGCCATCGTTAACGACAAAGAGGTGACGCTGATGTGTGGAAAATTCGGTGGCAACGAAGTGGAAAGCCTGCAAAACATGATGTCGATGGCCGTACAGCTGGTCATCGCCGATACCTTCGATTTGAATGTGGACGACGTTTCTTTGGATAGCGATCTACAAAACGATCTGGGTATGGATGCCGACTTGCGGGATAAGCTGGATAGCTCGATCATGGAAATGTTTAACCAACTTCATCTGGACTTCAGCCGTATCAAAACGGTGGCTGACGTGGTAAAGCAAGTTGTCACGCTACATTGAGTTCGCTGCTAGTTCGTAAAAAAGCCGGGGAACCCCGGCTTTTTTGGGGCAGAAAATGGCCGGCGATGGTTCCAAGATGTATCTCAGACGGGTAGGCTTTTGACAATATCCAGTACCGCTTGCGCGTGTCCATCCGGGCTAACGCCGTACATGGCTTCGAGCAACTTGCCGTCCTTGCCGATAATGAAGGTCGAGCGGACGATCTTCCACTTTTTGATGCCGTCTTTTTCGACTTCCTGCCAGGTACCGTAACTGTCGCACAGCGCACCGTCGGTATCGGCCAATAATTGCACGTTCAGCCCGTATTTGGCAATGAAGGCCCGGTGGCTCTCGCAGTCGTCCTTGCTGACGCCGACGATGACGGTATTAGCCGCCGCAAACTCGGCGGCAAGCGCGGTAAAGTCGTTGGCTTCTATCGTGCAGCCAGGCGTATCGTCCTTGGGGTAAAAATACAGCACCACAGTCTTTTCGCCCTGGTAATCCGACAGATAGATCATTTTATTGTCTTGATTTACGGCACGGAAAAACGGCGCTTCCTGGTTTTTTTCTAATAATTGCGACATGGGTTTTCTCCTGTTGTACGGGGCGAATTCGAACTGGCGGATTGGATTGGTCCGGCTATCGGGACCAACGCCGGCCGCGCCTGCCGGAAAGCCAATCCCGGAGACCCGCGGCTGGCGGCGATTATGGACCAAGCGCCGGACGAGCTTCTACCACAAAATTGCTGGGACTAAGTGCCGCGGCTGCTTGCCGGCCAAAGGCTAAGCCGCGCCGAGCACGCCGGCCGCTAAGCCCAAAGTTCGTCCACTTGTCCGTCGTGGCCGCAAAATACCGCACCAGTCAAGCCGTTGAATATGCCGTGTTCGACGATACCGGGAATGCCGTTCAGCCGTTCGTTCAGGGTTTTGGCGTCCAGCGTGGAATCGAACACCACATCCAACACCAGGCTGCCGTATGAGGTGACGACCAAGCCGTCGCCGTTGGCGGTTTGCCGCAAGCTACCGTGCCCGCCGATCGCCGCCACGCTGCGTTGTACCAGCTTCCAGGCGAACGGCATCACTTCGATTGGAATCGGAAAGTTCTCGCCGATGCGTTTGACGCGCTTGCTGGCGTCGATCAATACCAGAAACGAATCGCAGGCCTTGGCCAGCAACTTTTCGCGTACCAAATCGTAACCGCGGCCTTTCAATAGCGTCAGATCGGGGGCGACTTCGTCGGCACCGTCCACGTACAAGTCCAGGTGTTCCAGATGGTCGATCGCGATCAGCGGCAAATCGAGTTGGCGGGCCTTGATCGTGCTGACCGTCGAACTGGCCACGGCGCTGAATTTCAGGCCTTCCTGGGTGCGGCGCCGCGCCAGTTCTTCAATGAACAAGTTGGCGGTGGAGCCGGTGCCCAGGCCGACGATCATGCCGTTTTGCACGTGTTGAGCAGCATGTTGGGCGACGCGTTGTTTGTCGTTCATGGTTCTGCCTTTGCGATGGTCGAAAAACGGGGTGACGCGAAAACCGGCCGTCAAGTTCCGGGGCCGGATTATTCTTCCAGCTTATGGACTCGGGCTTCCAGCGCTTTGAATTTTTGCAGCAATTCCGGCAGTTTGGCCAGGGCCGCCAATTCCTTCCAGGCGACCTTGCGATCCTTGGCCGGACTGCCGAATACTTGGGCGCCCGGCTCGATGTCGCCGGAGATGCCGCTACGGGCCATCACGACGGCGCGGGCGCCGATTTTGACGTGATCGGCGACGCCGGTACTGCCGGCCAGGATCGCGCCGTCTTCTATCGTGCAGGAACCGGAAATGCCGGATTGTCCGCAGATGATGACGTTGCGCCCGACGATGTTGTTATGGCCGAGCTGGACCAAGTTGTCGATTTTGCTGCCGGCGCCGATTCGGGTCGGACCCAAGGCGCCCCGGTCGATACAGGTGTTGGCGCCGATTTCGACGTGGTCCTCGATTTCGACGTGACCTACATGAGGCACCTTGACGTGTTGGTTGTCGCGGAATTTATAGCCGAATCCGTCGGCGCCGATCACCGCGCCGGCGTGAATAATCACGTGATTGCCGATGACGCTGTTGTCGTAAATCACCGCGTTGGGGTGGATATGGCAGTGTTTGCCGATCGCCACGTGATTGCCGATGCGGGCGCCGGCTTCGACGGTACTGCTGTCGCCGACGCTGCTGTTTTGGCCTATCGTCGCAAACGGACCGACGTGGACGTTGTAACCCAGGGTCGCGGTGTCGGCCAGCACGGCGTGTTCGGACACCTGGCGTTTGAATACCGGCTCGGGATGCAGCAGCTTGACGGCGTTCAGAAAGCTGATTTCCGGATCTTTACAAACCAGCAGGGTCAGGCCGACCGGCATTTCGGCGTCGATCAGGGCTTCGGCGATGAAGCAGGCCGAGGCCTGGGTGTCTTTCAGGTGTTTCTTGTATTTGCCGTCGCTAAGAACGGTGACTTGGTGAGCTTGAGCCGACATGATGTCGGCGGCGGAATGGATGGATTGGGTTGCGTCGCCACCTTGCGCTCGAGCGTCGCAACGACTGGCCAGTTCCGTGATAAGCATGCGTTTTCCTATTTCCAAATGCCAATGATATGAGTGAAGTCGTCGGTCCAGGGTTGCAAACCGAACGACAGCGGCAATTTCTGCCAATGCCCGAGCCGGCTTTGTTGCAGTTTTGCCAAGCGCTCGGGATGTTTCGCGATCACCACCCAGTCGGTGGCAATCACCAGAGGGACATCGGTTTCCGGCTGAAATTCCTGGAGTAGGCCGGCCAGATGCAGTTGGTTAACGTGATCGGCCAGGACTTTCTTCAGGGCCAAATGACGGTTGGTGATGTGAAATGCCAGCAAACCGTCGTCCTTCAGCTTGCTGAAGTATAGCTGCAAAGCCTCGCGGGTCAGCAAGTGGGTAGGTACCGCGTCGGAACTGAAGGCGTCCATGATCAGCAGGTCGAAGCTGGCGTCGGCTTCCTTGGCCAGCGACAAACGGGCGTCGCCGACGACCATCGCCGCCTGCTTGGCGCAACGTTCCAAGTAATGAAACCAGGTCGGGTCTTGCGCGACCGAAACCACCAGCGGGTCGATTTCGTAGAACGACCAACTTTGGCCTTCCTTGGCGTAGCAGGCCAGCGCGCCGGCGCCCAGGCCGACCGCGCCGATCCGCCAGCGCGGATTTTCGGCGTCGAATTCGCCGAATACCTGGCCGATCGGGCCGGGCCGGCTGTAGTAGGTCAGCGGCGTGGTAATTTGCGCCGGAATCAAGCGTTCGGCGCCGTGTTTGGTGGTGCCGTGGTAAAGTTCGCGGACTTTTTCCGGCTTTTGGTTTTCGTCGGGGATCACGGTATCGCGCACCGACAGCACGCCGAAAAACGTCCGTTCCTGATACAACACGTTCGATGCCATGCCGTGCAGACCCAGCGTGAACAGCAGCAGTACCGCCGTCAGCGTGCCCAGCGCCAACGGGCTGTGGCGCAACGCATAACTGATGCCGGCCAGCAGAATCAGCGCGCCGCCGATCAGGTCCAGATAGTCGAACAATTGTTCGGTCGAAAAATAGACGGCCAGCCCGGCAACCAGAATCAGTACCGGGAACAGCAGTTGCAAGGGCCAGCGGCCGTTCAACAAGCCGGGCCGCAATAGTAGCGCCGCGACGATCATGATCGGGTATTCGTAAACCGCATTGAACAAAAACGGCGCGACGAAGGTGTTGAACAAGCCGCCCAGCATGCCGGCGAAGGACATCACCAGATAAAATCGGGTCAGGAATTGGGGGTGGGGCCGGCTGCGCGCCAATTCGCCGTGGCAGACCATGACCGCCAGGAAGAATGCGATCAGGTGCAGAATCAAATCCAGCCAATAAGGCAGCGTGGCCGGATTGATAAACGAATAGGCGATGAACACCGTCAACACCGCCGGTTGCGCGGCCAGCATCCACGGCCGGATGCGCTCCGCCCAGCTACCGAATACCAGGATGAAGGACAGCAAATACAGGGTTAGCGGGACGATCCACAGCAACGGCACCGCAGCGATGTCGGTACTGATGAACTGAGTCAGACCCAGCAATAGGCTGGAAGGCACCAAGGCTAGGGCGGCCCAATGCAGTTGTTGCCAGCGGCTCGGCGGCGTCAGGGTTTCGTCGATGCTGGGCGCTTCCAGTTGGTCTTCGGATTGGTTGCGCCAATAGCCGGCCGCGCAGAACAGGATGCAAGCGCACAGCAGCAGATAGCCGCCGCTCCAGACCAGACGCTGGTTAGCCAGGCCAATATTGGGTTCGATTAAAAACGGATAGCTCAGCAAGGCCAACAAACTGCCGGCGTTGCTGGCGGCGTACAGATAATACGGATCGCCGCTGCTGCGATGGCCGCACCGGGAAAACCAACTTTGCAGCAACGGCGCGGTCGCCGAGATCACGAAAAACGGCAGGCCGATCGCCAGAAACAAGGTCCAGACCAACCACCAGGCCGGATTGCCGGCGTTGGGCGGGCTGGGGTTGTCCGGCAGCGCCACCGGCAGCGCGAACACGCTGAAGATCATCAAGGCGGTATGGATCTGAATCTGGCGCTGCGCGCCTTGCCGGGCCGTCAGCCAATGCGCATAGAGGTAGCCGCAGAACAGCAGGGTTTGGTAAAACACCATGCAGGTGTTCCACACCGCAGGCGTGCCGCCGAGCAAGGGCAACAACAGTTTGCCGAACATCGGCTGCAGCACGAACATCAGCAATGCGCTGATGAATAGCGTCGCGGCGAAGGCGATAACCGGCGAAATGAGGGTGGGGCGGGTGGTTTGAGGCGCTGAGTTCATCGTTATTATTGTCGGGGTTGGCCGAACCGGGCGGGGCAATGATAAAGCATTTGCGCCGGCTTGTGGCTCGCGCTTGGACACCGCTCGACAGGAGACGCCGAGCCTGCGCGCGGCTTTTTACCCGAATTTACATTATATTGACCGGGATTTACCGATGCCGTCGGCATACTGTCGTTTACCCATATTTAAATTTTGGCTGTTGTATGTTGCTATCAAATGAATAGGAAATTCGCTGCGATGAAACCAAATTCACGCCGGTCGATAGGCTGGTTCGAACCCTCCGCGACCGGTTTACGAATCGCGGTTTGCCTGCTGTTGTGTTTGTTACTGGTCGCCTGCGGTTCGCGGCCGTTGCCGCCCAGCCAGGTCGAGCAAGCCGAAAAACTGGAAAAAGTTTTGCTGGACGGCGGCTACCGGCCGGCGCGACGGTTCGAGATCGAAACCGGCCGCGAAATCTGGCATCACGATGGCCGCGATTTGGACGTATCGATCACGGTACCCACCTCACCGGGCCGCTACCCGCTGATCGTGTACCTGCCGGCCTTGGGCGAGGATGCCGGCGGCGGCCGCTTATGGCGCGAATTCTGGGCCAAAGCCGGTTACGCGGTATTTTGCATGCAGCCGGTGGCGATAGGACAAGCCTTGCGCGAATTGAACCGGCCGCGTCCCGGCACCGCCAACGATATGGGCCCGCCGGATGACGAGGACGGCGAGGCAGCGGGGATGTTCGGCGGCTGGTTTGGCGGCGGACCCGATCCGGAAGACGACGCTCGGCCCGACGACGAGGACGACAGCGATCGGCCGGAGGACAAACGCCGTCCGTCCAAGGCGGCTCGCAGCAGCGAATTACGTTATCTCGGCCACGAGTATTTCGCCGCCGAACATTTGCCCGGTCGAGTCGCCGACTTGGCCTGGGCTTACCAGCAGCTTCGAACCCGGGCCGGTTTGGGGCAGCGTCTGTACGCCGCCGCCGACGTCGATAAACTGGTATTGGCCGGATACGATTTGGGCGCGCAAACCGTCAGCGCGGTACTCGGCGAAAATTTCGGCGTCGAGTTGCCGGGTAGGCAAGAGTTGCGGCCCGTGGCCGGGATACTCTTGAGTCCTTCGGTGGATTTGGCGACCGGCAATGTCCGTAGCCGTTTTCAACCAATTTCCTCGCCGTTGCTGGCAGTCACCGGCAGCGAGGATGACGACTCCTATGCCATCGGCGCGGCCGGTGCTCGACTATCGGTGTGGGAGCACGCGCCGCCGGGCGGCAAGTACTTGTTAGTGTTGACCGAGGCTAGCCATCAATTGCTGGCCGGCGCCGGCATAGGCACCGGCCGGGGCCAGCGCGGCGGTTCGGGCGGCGGACCCGAAATGGGGATGGGTGGCGGCGGGCCGGGCGGTCGGTTGTTGCTGAATCCGGTCAATCGCGTCGGCGGCGGTGGGGGCGGCATGGGCGGAGGCGGCGGACCGCCGATGGGCGGCGGCCCCGGCTACGGCTTGCGCGGCGAAGACCTGGAAAAAATGCGGATAGAACGCGCGTACAAACAAGTTGCGGCGGTGCAAAGTGCGAGTACCGCTTTTTTGGATTTGCTCGTCAAAAACGACGAATTCGCCAAAGCCTGGTTGGTGGAGAAATTCAATCCCTGGTTGGGCAAGGCCGGTGTGTTCAAAGGGCGTTAGCGCCAGCCAGGGCGGCGGGTCTAAGCTGGTTCGGGCTGCTCCCGCTCGGCCGGACTCGCCGCCCAGCGTGCCCGCAAGCGGTCGCGGTGCATATACAGCCACTGCAAGGCCAGAATTGGAATTCCGGATTCTATAGAGCCATCTTCCAGCATATCGAAAGCTTGTTCGGTCTTGACCGCGAAGACACGGATGTCTTCGTCCTCGTGGTCCAGGCCGTGAACGCCGCCGATGCCGCGGCTATCGACTCGGCCGCAGAACAGGGTGATCAATTCCGACGAGCCGCCCGGCGTCGTGTAGAAACGTTTGACTTCGATCATATCCAGAATTTCGCAGCCGGCTTCTTCGAGCGCTTCGCGGTAGGCGACGTCCTCGGCGGTCTCGCCGTCCTCGATCGCGCCGGCGACGATTTCGACTTGCCAGGCATGGTTCGGCCTCAGGATGGCGCCGACCCGAAATTGCTCGATCAAAACCACTTCATCCCGGTCCGGGTCGTAAAGCAAGACCGCCACGCAGTTGCCGCGCCGAAACAACTCGCGTTGCAAGGGCCGGCTCCAGCCGCCCTGATACAGCGTGTGCCTTACGCGGTATTGTTCCAGCCGAAAAAATCCCTCGTAGACGGTTTTGACGTCCAGCACTTCGAATTGATGTTTGCTCATCGGCCGTAGCTCACCCGGTAGATGACGCCCAGCTTGTCGTCGCTAATCAGCAAGCTGCCGTCGCGGCCGACGATAACGTCGTTCGGCCGGCCCAGCACTTCGCCCGACGCGGTCAGCCAACCACTAATAAAGGCTTGTTCGTTATAGGGATGACCGCCGCTGAATTTGACGACATCGATCTGGTAGCCTTGCGGTTGAGTCCGGTTCCATGAACCGTGTTGGGCGACGAACAATTGCCGGAAATATTGATCCGGGAACTGTTTGCCGGTGTAAAAGCGCATACCCAGCGGCGCGATATGGGCTTTGTATTTCCAGGCCGGCGCGATAAAACTGTTGCATTTTTTGTCGCCGGCCAGTTGCGGATCGGGGATGGTGCCGGCGTGGCAGTATGGGTAGCCGAAGTGTTCGCCGGGCCGGCTCCATTCGTTGAGTTCGTCGGGCGGCAGGTCGTCGCCCAAATAGTCGCGGCCGTTATCGTTAAAGAACAAATGATTGGTGCGGGTTTCCCAGTCGAAGCCGACCGTGTTGCGAATGCCGCGCGCCAGGATTTCGAAGTCGCTGCCGTCCGGGTTCAAGCGAACCAGCGAGCCGTAGATCGGCTTGCCGGGATCGCAGATATTGCACGGCGCGCCGACGGCGGTGTACAACTTGCCGTCCGGGCCGAAGCGCAAATACTTCCAGCCGTGGTGGCGGTCTTCCGGGAAATCGTTGTAGACCACTTCGGGTTTGGGCGGGTTGCTCAAGCGCTGTTCGATATTGTCGAAGCGGATGATGCGTTGTATCTCCGCGACGTATAACGAGCCGTTTTTAAACGCCACGCCGTTCGGCAGGTTTAATTGTTGGGCAATTTGGAATTTTTGCTCGGCCACTCCGTCGCCGTCTCGGTCTTGCACCGCGAATACATTGCCGTCGCGGCTGCCGACGAACACCGTGCCGTTGTCGCCGAGCGCCAATTGCCGGGCATTGGGTACGCCGTCGGCAAAAATGCTAATCTTGAAGCCGGCCGGCAACTTGAGCTGGCTGAGTACCGACTCGTAGCCGCGATCGGCGGCGTGGGCGGCGCCGATCGTCGCCAATACCAGCCAT
Organism: Methylomonas sp. LWB; assembly: GCF_001856095.1. NCBI lineage: Bacteria > Pseudomonadati > Pseudomonadota > Gammaproteobacteria > Methylococcales > Methylococcaceae > Methylomonas > Methylomonas sp. LWB. Next base: position 68,866 of record NZ_MKMC01000078.1, on the reverse strand, counting down.
AGCGCTTGGATTATTTTCATTTTTATACCCCAAAATAAACTTTTCGCAGATGGTAACACTCTATAAGCTTGAATTTAATTTTTAGGCGCCCCACATTAATCACCACTCAACAACGATAAAGGAAAGTCACACCATGACGAGAATACTGCTGTTTTTGGCCACCAACGTGGCCATCATGATCGCGATCAGTATCATTTTTAGCGTCCTCGGCCTGAAGGGCGCGTTGGATGCCCAAGGCGTCGACCTGAATCTGGAAGGCTTGCTGGCGATGTCGGCGGTGTTTGGCATGACCGGTTCCGTTATTTCGTTGTTCATGTCCAAATGGTCGGCTAAAAACGCGATGGGCGTGCATGTCATCGACCGTCCGCAAAACCAGACCGAACAATGGCTGTTGGATGTCGTTTCCCGCCAAGCGCGCCAAGCCGGCATCGGCATGCCCGAGGTCGGCATTTTCGATGCGCCGGAACCCAACGCCTTCGCGACCGGCGCCAACCGCAACGACGCGTTGGTGGCGGTCAGCACCGGCTTGTTGAGAGCGATGAGCGCGGAAGAGGTGGAAGCCGTGGTTGGTCACGAGATCAGCCACGTCGCCAACGGCGACATGGTGACGATGGCCTTGATGCAAGGTGTGGTCAACACCTTCGTGTACTTTTTCGCGACCATCATCGGCTACGTCGTCGACCGGGCCGTGTTCAAGACCGAGCGCGGCTACGGTCCGGCGTATTACATCACCCAGATGATCGCACAGATCGCGTTGTCGATTTTGGCCTCGATGCTGGTGATGTGGTTCTCGCGTTACCGCGAATTCCGGGCCGATGCCGGTGGCGCCAATTTGGCCGGTCGTCAGAAAATGATCGGCGCGTTGCGGGCCTTGCAGCGTTCGCACGAACCGGCGCAATTGCCGGGCGAACTCGCCGCGTTCGGCATCAACGGCGGCGGCGTGCAGCGCTTGTTCATGAGCCATCCGCCGCTCGAAGAGCGCATCGAAGCCTTGCAAAACATGCGTTAACCGATGGGAGGCCGCGCCGGTTCGCCGGCGCGGCTTTTTAATGTCCAATCGTCGCTATATCCGCTTCCGTTTAAACCTGAGTTACGATCAATACTTGGCGGTTTATCAGGGCCACGCCAAGACCGTCACGGCTATCAGCGACGACGGCCGCCGGGTGGTGTTTCCGGCCGGCAACGTGCAGCGTTACCTGACCAAATCCGGTATTCAGGGTCATTTCGAAATGGAACTGACCGAAGCCAACAAATTCGTCTCGATTACAAAGCTCGCTTAAGCGGAGCGGGCGTAAACCGGCGCGGAGTCCGCCGCGGCGTCGAAATATTCGCCCTCAACCAGACCGAAGCCGGTTTGGCGCGCCAGCGCGGCGTTCTGCTTGTCGGCGATGTCGAGCAAAATGCCGCGACCGCCTATCGATTCGACCAAGCCGTTCAATTGCCGCAATTTCTCCAGTAAGCGGCTGTCTCGAATCCGCTCCAGTTCACCGGCCGACAAGCACACGAAGTCGGCGGCGGCTCTAGCCAGTAAGTCCAGCGCCGCCTGATCCAGCATCGGGCAGTCGAATTTCAATGCCACTCGATAACCGCGCGTTTGATAGTTTTGCAAGCCCTTCAACAGGGTTTGGTAGTAGCGGGCGTAGATCCGGTTCACGGTCATTACGATAGCTACATTACGGGTTTGCAGACCGCACTTGACGATGACTTCCTCGAAATACGCACCATGGTCGGTTTTGACGCCGAGGATGTGGCGGGGATCGACATCCAGAAACAAGAGCTCGTCCAGGTGCGCCTCCGGCAAATAGTTCAGCATGTGTACCGCGCGCGACAACCGATCGAAATTGACGATGCTTTGCGGCGGCGGCTCAGGATTCAGTAGCGCGTCGACCGCAGCTGGCGGCGGGGTTGGGGCCGGATTAGCGCTGATTTGCAGTTGGGCCATGTGGCCGACGCGTCGCGCGCTACGCAAAGTTTCGCGAATCGGTTTTAATCGGCTTGCCAATCGAATCGGTCCGAACGAGGCTTCCACCCGGCCGTCCCGCAGCACAAACGGCCGAAACCCGCTGTTGTGTTCCTGTTCCAGCCGGTCGTTGAAATATTCCACCAGTTGCTGTAATGGCATGCTTGTCTCCTGACTATGGGGGCAAAAGGGCGAGCTCGACGGGTTCCGTTCGGTGCGAACGGCTAGCGCGACCGGCGATGCCGATCCGCATTAACGGCGTCTGAATCTCCGACGCATCGGTTGAAATGGCGTTTAGCGACACGCCACGGAACCGACAGCGGCCAAGCGCACATCGAATAGGCTGCTTAGCGTAGCGGTGGTGTGGAATTAAATAAAACGATATGTTTTGATGAATTTATCTGAATATTCGATAAAGTTTGGCGGGCTATTCGGGCCGGCGTGAGCGGCGACCGTGCAATATCCAATACCAATGCCGAGACCGGCCGCGGTATGCCAGCGGCGCTAGCCCGGCGCGCCGGGGTCCAGCAATTCGATCCAGTGGCGAACCGGAAGCGTCGCCCGCTCGCGCAAGTGCAGCCAGCAACCGATGTTGGCGGTGACGATGACGTCCGCCGCGCCGGCTTGCAAGGTCGTTAGCTTGGCGTCGCGCAAGCGTTCGGCGATTGCCGGTTGCAGCAGACTGTAGCTGCCGGCCGAGCCGCAGCACAGATCGGCGTCGGCGACCGTCGCCAATTCGAAGCCCAGGCCCTTAAGCAAGGACTCGACGATACCGGGCAGGCCTTGGCCGTGTTGCAGCGTGCAGGGCGAATGCACCGCTACCCGGCAAGTCCGGATCGCCAAGCGGCTCAGGTCTTCTCCGCGCAGCAGCTCGGCGATATCGCGGGTCTTGGCCGCGACCGCCGCCGCCTTCGCGGCGTAATCCGGGTCGTTGGCCAGCAGTCGGCCGTAGTCCTTGAGCGTGACACCGCAACCGCTGGCCGTGGAGACCACGGCTTCGGCACCGGCTTGCAGCTCGCGCCAACAGCGTTCCACGGTTTCACGCATCATGGTCAGACCCTCGGCCTGGCAGTCTAAATGATAAGGCAGGGCGCCGCAGCAACCGGTCGGCAGCGAAACGGCGCTGATGCCGAGATTATCCAGCACCCGAGCGGTCGCGGCGTCGATGCGCGGCGCCAAGGCCGGTTGCAGGCAACCTTGCGGGATCAACACCCGACGTTGATGGCGCGGTGCCGGCCACGTTTCGGCGGCTTGCCGGTCCGGCAGTTTCGCGCGCAGAAATTCGGGTAACCACGGCTTGAGCCGCCGCGCCGCGCCGATCAACCAAGCCGCCCGGCGCGGATAGGCCAGCGCCGCGACCAGCCCGCGTCTTAGCCAGCGTTGGCGCCGGGAACGTATGCCTGGTTTAGCCATCAGCTCGCGGCCGATGTCCAACAATCGGCCGTATTCCACACCGGAGGGACAGGCGGTTTCGCAAGACCGGCAAGTCAGGCAACGGTCAAGATGGCTCAGACCGGCGGCGTCCGCGTCGCCGGTTTCCAGGGTTTGCTTGATCAGATAAATCCGGCCGCGCGGCCCGTCCGATTCGTCGCCCAGCAGTCGGTAAGTCGGACAAACCGCATTGCAAAATCCGCAATGCACGCAAGCGCGCAGCAATTGCTCGGCGACGGCGCCTTGCGGCGTGTGTTTCAGCGGTTCGGCGATATCGGTTTGCATCGGCTAAAACGGCATTCGGCCGGGGTTGAACAGGCTGAAGGGATCGAATGCGGCGCGCAAGCGGGATTGCAAGCCGGCCAATGCCGGTTCGGCGTTCAGCCAGGCGGTTTTGTCGGCACCGCGCCAAAGCACGGCGTGCCCGCCGACCGCTCGCGCGGCGGCATGCACCGCCTCGGCGGGCGCCTCGGTTTTTAGCCAGCGTAAGGCGCCGCCCCAATCCAGCAATTGCCGGCCGGGTAGCGCGGGTAACGGTGCCGCCGGCGCGACGCTCAACCGCCATAGGTCGCCGGTTTCGGCGAAGAACGCCAGTGTCTGCTCGCGCAACGCCCGCCAATAGTCGCGGCCGTCGCCAACGATTTCGCCGCCGATTCGGGAGGCGGCGGCCGCGACGGCGGCTTCGGCGCCGCTCAAGCGTACCCGCAACAGGCCGTCATGATGGCTCAGCGCCGACAACGGCAAGGCCTGGCCTTGCAGTCGGCTCATCGTGGCCAAGGCCTGATCCTCGGTGAGATTTTGTTCCAGCGTCAGTTCGGCTTCGGGCATCGGCAACACTCTCAACGAAACGTCCAATAACACCCCCAGTGTACCCAAGGCGCCGACCATCAGCCGGGAAACGTCGAAGCCGGCCACGTTTTTGATGACCTGGCCGCCGAAGTTTAGGGTTTCGGCGCGGCCGTTGACGATGCGACAGCCCAGCATAAAGTCGCGGGCGCTGCCGGTGAACGGGCGACGCGGCCCGGAAAAACCGCAAGCCATCGTACCGCCCACCGTCGCGCGCGTGCCGAATGCCGGCGGCTCGAAGCCGAGTATTTGCCGGCGTTCGGCCAGAAGGTGATTGATTTCGGCCAACGGCGTGCCGGCGCGGGCGGTGATGACCAACTCGCTGGGTTCGTAGGCGATGATGCCGCGATGTTCGGCGAGCGATAACACGGTGTCGGCCGTATCGGCGCCGCCGTAGAAGGCTTTGCTGTTACCACCGACAATGCGTAACGGCCGCCGCTCGGCACCGGCTTGGCGGATTTGCTCGACGACGACATCGCTCATATCCGCGTTCGTCATCAAAACCGCTCCAGTTCCGGATGCGGTAAGCGGCCGCCGTGGACGTGCATCTTGCCCAGTTCCGCGCAACGGTGCAGGGTCGGCACTGCCTTGCCCGGATTCAACAAGCCGTCCGGGTCAAAAGCTTTTTTCAGCGCGTGAAATTGCTCAAGCTCGGCGGCCTGAAACTGCACGCACATCTGCGGCAATTTTTCGTGACCGACGCCGTGTTCGCCGGTGATGGTGCCGCCGACCCGCACGCACAATTCCAGAATGTCGCCGCCCAGCGCCTCGGCCTTGTCGAAGTCACCGGGCCGGCCGGCGTCGTACAAGATCAACGGATGCAGATTGCCGTCGCCGGCGTGAAAAACATTGACCACGCTCAAGCCGTAACGTTGGCCCAGCTCGGCGATTTCGGCCAGTACGGCCGCCAGATGCCGGCGCGGAATGGTGCCGTCCATACAGTAATAATCGCTGGCGATACGGCCCACCGCCGGAAACGCCGCCTTGCGGCCAGCCCAAAACCGCTGGCGCTGGGCGGCGTCGGCGGCCACCCGAATTTCGCTGGCGCCGGCGGCTTTTAGAAGCGCCTCGGCGCGGGCCAAATCGGCGGCGACCTGTTCCGGCTGGCCGTCCAGTTCGCACAGTACGATCGCCGCCGCCTGTACCGGATAGCCGGCGTGGACGAAGGCTTCGGTGGCGCGGATCGCGGCGTTGTCCATCAATTCCAGGCCGGCGGGAATCAGGCCGGCGCCGATAATATCGGCCACCGCCGCGCCGGCCTGCTCGATGGTGGCGAACGCGGCCAGCAATACTTGCACCCGCGGCGGTGTCGGCAACAGGCGTAGCGTGGCCTCGACGACCACGCCCAACAAGCCTTCGGAACCGATCGCCAAGGCCAGCAGATCGTAACCGGCGCCATCCAAACCGCTGCCGCCCAGGGTCAGCAATTCGCCGCCGATCGTCGCCAATTTGATTTGCAGTACGTTGTGCACGGTCAGGCCGTATTTCAGGCAATGCACGCCGCCGGCATTTTCGGCGATATTGCCGCCGATGCTGCAAGCGATTTGCGAGGAGGGGTCCGGCGGGTAATACAAACCGTGCGGACGGGCCGCTTCGGAAATAGCCAGATTACGCACGCCGGGTTGCACGGTCGCGGTGCGGTTGATGGGATCGACGCCTAAGATGCGATTGAGTTTGGCCAGCCCCAGCACGATACCGCCGGGCACCGGCAGCGCGCCGCCCGACAAACCGGTGCCGGCGCCGCGCGCGACGACCGGAATTTGGTGGGTATGGCATAGTCGCAGCAGCGCCGGTACCTGTTCGACGCTGTCCGGCAGCACCACCAAGTCGGGCAATTGCGTGTAGGCCGCCAGGGCGTCGCACTCGTAGACCCTCAACAAGGCCGGATCGGCGATGACGTTGGCGTCGCCGAGCAGTTGCCGAAATTGCTTAATCAGTGTTGGGGACAACGACACGATGCGGACCGAAAAGGAAAGCCGCTATCCTACAACAATCGGCGCTATTCATTCGCGTTTGGCCGATCGGGGGATCTCGAACGATACAAGCCGTTTGGGTTCGGGAGTAAAGCGGTTTTATTAGCCGACCGGAACCGCTTGAAGGCCGTCGGGCGTTGCATCGTGGGAGCGGCTTTAGCCGCGATCCGAACGGCATAGGCTGTCCGATGGGCCAACGGTGGGATCAATCGGTTCAGGTCAAAGCCCGTAAGTCGTTTCCGACCTGACGTAAGTTCTTTTGAAACTCGGCATACCGCGGCGCATCGCGCGTTAGTGCTTGCCACAATGCTTCGGCTCGGCGGAAATAGTCAATGGCGGTCGCCGGATCGTTCAATTGATCTCGATTGAATTGCGCCAATTTGGCATAGGCAATCGCCAAGCCGTTTTTGAAGCCGACGTTGCTCGGATAGGCGGCATAGAGTTGTTCGCTTAATTCGGCGTCTTTTTGGTAGTACTCCAAGGCAAGTTGCAAATCACCCAGCGCGGCGTGGGTCTGGCCTAATTTGCTATAGGCAATCGCCAAGCCGTTTTTGAAGCCGACGTTGCTCGGATAGGCGGCATAGAGTTGTTCGCCTAAATCCCGTCGCTTTTCGTAATACCCCAAAGCCTGCGGCAGATCGCCCAGAGCGGCGTGGGTCTGGCCCAGTTTTTCATAGGCAATCGCCAAGCCGTTTTTGAAGCCGACGTTGCTCGGATGGGCGGCATAGAGTTGCTCAAACAATTCGGTTTCTTTTCGGTGATATTCCAAGGCCTGTTGCAGATCGCCTAACGCGGCGTGGGTCTGGCCCAGTTTTTCATAGGCAATCGCCAAGCCGTTTTTGAAGCCGACATTGCTCGGATAGGCGGCATGGAGTTGTTCGCGTAATTCGGCGTATTTTTGGTAATACTCCAAGGCCTGTTGTAGATCGCCCAGCGCGGCGTGGGTCTCGCCCAGTTTTCCATAGGCAATCGCCAAGCCGTTTTTGAAGCCGACATTGCTCGGATAGGCGGCATGGAGTTGTTCGCCTAAATCCCGGCGCTTTTCGTAATACTCCAAGGCAAGTTGCAGATCGCCCAGCGCGGCGTGGATCTCGCCCAGTTTTTCATAGGCAATCGCCAAGCCGTTGTTGAAGTGGACGTTGCTCGGATAGTCGGCATGGAGTTGTTCGCGTAATTCGGCGTATTTTTGGTAATACCCTAAAGCCTGTGGCAGATCGCCCAGCGCGGTGCAAACATCGCCCAAGCGTTGATAGGCGACGCCTTCTTGATACCGGTTTTCCAATTGTCGGCTGACGTCCAGGGCCTGTTCGAACTCGGTTCGAGCGCTAACCAAGTCGCCGGCAATCTCTGCTAAATCGCCGCGACACACGTGAATCTGGGACTGTTCCTCGCCAATTGCGATATCCCGCCATTCCGCCAACGCCTGATCGGCGATTGCATAGGCGCCGCTGTCGATGGCCAGACTCACCAATTGCGGGTATAGGCTGCGCCGGTAGTCGTATTCCTGTTCCGGGGCATTCGCCAACAGGCTTTGCAGGCGCTTGAGTTCGAAATCCGGCGTTTCCGCTTCCACTCGAATGTCGTCGATAAAACCGGTTGGCTCCCTGCCGACAACGGCTTCGGTTGGCGGCTGGATCGGTTTGTGCAAATCCAGCATATACGACCGAAAAGACCACAAGTCCGGCATTTTTTCCATGATGCTTTTGGCGTACAGTTCGTGGTCCGCGCCTTGGATGCACACGACCAATGTAATCGGATATTGCGCCAGTTTGTCGCGGCGCAGGTTTAAGCCCGCGCACAAATCGCGGCGGCGCTGGTTGTTTTGCTCGATGTCCGGACGCTGCTCCGGATTGGCTTGCTGCTTTAAGGCGTCTTCAAACTGTTCCAGCAGCAGAAAGCCGGAACCCAGTTGAAAATAGCTTTGCGAAACTTGGCTGTAATCGGTTTGCGCGGTATTAACGGATAAAAAAGGCCGTTCCGGAAAGCGGCTTTGCAGGTCTTGTTTCAGTTGCTGTAACAAACTGAAATGATTGTAACGGACGATAATGAAACGAAAGGCCTCGGTGCGCAGTAATTTGAATAAGGGCCGAGTTTCCTCGTCGTAGTTATCCGACATAGTGTTTATACAAGGCCGACTCTTCAATCACCGGGTTTACCCGTTTATAGGTGCCGTCGTTATATTCCAGAATAATTAGTTTTTCCAATAAGTCCTGCCAGGATTCGTCGTAAGCCACCGGAATTTGCGCTTTATTGGCTGCATCGAGTTCCTTGAGTTTTTCCAAGTCGTCCTTGGACAAATATTGCGAGGTTTGCGCGGCCAGTTTTTTGATGCCTTTTTCCAAGTTGGCCCGGCTAATCCGGTTGCTATCCTCGTCGGCAAACATATTGGCATATTCCAGCACCCGCAACAGTTCGCGCGGCGAACCGCCGCCATATAATATGGCCTGGCGCACGGTATCCGGACTATCGAATAACGATGGGTCTATTCTTTTATAAACAAAGGTTTCGAAGCGCTGAATGGCTTTTTCAACCAGATCGCCGTTTTTCTCGCGAATTTTGACGAATGGAAACGAGGTGACGGTGCTGAAGGCTTCCAGCAGGCGTTGCCGCGACATCAATTCGATCGGCAAGGTAAATATCGTGTGGACCCGAATGGCGCGGATGCGGTTGGTTTCTTCCAGAACGATTTTACGGCGAATATCGCTAGTCGCGGTTTTTTCAAGGCCGTCGATAATAAACATCACCTCTTGCGCTTTATTGTGTTGGCGAAGCGTCAGATTGACGGTTTCGATAAACTCGTTAAATTTAAATGCAAAGTCGGTGAAATTGTTTTTCAGGGACAAGCGGATTTTTTCGGCGTTTTCCTTGCTGCCGGATAAATTGGCTTTGAGTTTGGAGGTAATCCCCAACAGACCGAGAATATTCGGCGTTTTTGCTTCGATCGCAATTTCAAAGCCGGTTTCGGCCTTAATGGCGCGGTTGACTTCCTCGACCCGCTGGGCGAACCATCCATATAATACCTCGACGATATTTTCATCGAATTTAATTTTGTGCCTTTCAAGGTCCTCGATCAAACGCTCGATCTGATAAATCAAAACGTCCATATATTCCAGATCGTTCATGTCCAGACCGACATCCAGATTGCAAGTCACGCAGAAAAAGCCTTGCGGGTGATGCAGGTTTTTGGCGATACGCGCCAACTCCGAGGTTTTTCCGGAACCGCGCATACCGGCCAGAAATAAAATCACTTTATTGCCCTGATTGGCTTCGCGATTGAAGACGTAACTTCTAGGGTGGACGTTTAATTGCTTATACAGCAGGCGGTCTTCAAAGTCGCCGCGAACATCGGAGAAATCGGTATAAAACTCGTGGTCCGGCTCCAGCGGTACGTCGAATCGCAAGGCGTTATCGACTTCGACTAAACGATGGGCTTTTTTAAAATCCGAGGCATTGTTCATATTGGGATTAAGCGTGGGACGGATTAAACAATCATTGACGGCGCGATTTGCTGGACGCGAATCATCGAAAACCCGCCAACCCGGTCATTTTAGCGCGTTACCAGAAAATTCGGTTGATGCAGGGTGCTTGAATGCTGGGAGTGTTTGCGAAAACCCTCGTCCACCGGTGCCGCCAAACAAGGATCACGCTGTTTACACTCATAGCCGAATCTTGAATCAACCCAGCTTGCCGGCATGATGAGGGTGTCGTAAAAGTCGAAACAGAACCCTCTCCTCGCGGGAGAGGGCAGGGTGAGGGGCATAAAATCAATACCTTACCTTGTATTTCCCCTCACCCCAACCCCTCTCCCGCAAGGAGAGGGGCTTTCCCCACCCCTATCGATGCTTAACCGGCGGGGGCCTCCCGTGGCTGGGCGATGTAGCGTAATCCAAAAACCGCGCCACGGTCGGACCGGAGGTATCACGGCCCGCCGACTGGCTGGCGTTCCGACGCCAGCCAATAAAGGTAGGTCAGCTCCGCGAGCAAGGTTGTGTCAGCGGAGTCTGCTTGATCAGGTTGGTCGTGGAAGGCATCGGCCAGTCGGTATTCTGCGCCGGGCCGGCGGTTCGATGCGCTCGGTAAGTAAGGCGGTTTGGAGCGGGTTTCAGTTTCGCGGAACATGGGCGACCTCTGGAGTGGGTGAGCGTGCCGACATTATGCGGCGCTATCCGGTAAAGGAACGCCAAGCAAGGTAAATCCAGGTAAAGCGCTGCAAGCGTCTTGGCTATTGAATAAGCGCAGGCTCGGCCAAACTCGTTCGAAACTCGCGGTCCAGCCGACGGAGGCCCGTAGCCGGGTGCTGATCGGCTACCACTTTACTTTGAAAGTCACCGGACGCCGCAACCCGGTCCGATGTCGGAACGCTGTCAATCGCGGCTAACGCTGCTCCTACACCACTGACTTTCATTTACCGGGGCGATGCAGCGCTTTCATGATAGTTAGTTTTCAAATTCTGGGGGCGCCTGTAAGGCGGCCGGCGCGTAGCTGATAACTATGCTAGCTTTAAATGTGGTCGGCATTTTCCGGCTAATCACCTGGAGGCTGCTATGCTGCTACATTGGCGACAATTGACAAATTATTATGGCGACGAACTCAACGCGCACCTGGGGCACTTTCATACGCCCGGGCAGACAACGTATGGTTTGTTGTGCTGCCGTTTCGCCCAGGAACACACCCGTTTAATGGCCAGTCAGGGCGAGCATTCCGAGGAACGTTTGCTTCAGAGTTTACTTTGGCGCCAGATCGAGCGGACCGTGCAGGCTTGGTATAGCTTCAACACCGACGAGCGCGCCAAAGCCGTCGTAACCCTGGTATTGAACCGATCTCCCTGCCATTCACGCTGTGTCCCAGCGCTTTTCGACGCGCTCAACCATTTGCAATACAATTTCTCCAAACGTTTTTTCGACCATTGGCGCTTTATATTGGCGTGCCGCGGCGCCTACCAAGGCAAGGTTACCGACGCCGGATTTTACGAGCATTCGACGACTACCCGAGATTTACAGCGGCTGGAGGATGCCGGATGGCAGGTCTGCGTTTTGCAAACCACGACGCCGGTCGGAAACACCTTTGATCTTGGGGAAGGCTTGCCGCCTGGCGGGCAAGCCTTGTTGCAGGGTTTGATGAACGTCAAGAACGTCAGCCGGCCCAGCCTAATCCGTCTTGATGGCTGATGCCGCTAGGACTCGCGCCTTGCGGTGAGTTAGTTGCGTTATGTGCCGAGATTGATTGCATAAACCCACGGGATTAGTCGAATTCTTTCGGCGATTCCGAAATGATTATTGGAGGTCCGCCGTGAACGATGCCAAGGTGATATTCGAGCGTTTTCCCAGCGAATGGCCGGTGCCGCCGTTGGTGTTGGCAGTAGCGGCCGTGCTGCTGATCGGGGCAATGATGTCGTTCTATACGATACCGGCCGAATCCGAAGGCATCGTGCTGCGCTTTGGGCAGTATATCGATAAAGTCCCGTCCGGTTTGCACGCCAAACTGCCGTTCGGCGTCGATCAAGTGATTCCGGTGCCGACCCAGCGTCAACAAAAGCTGGAGTTCGGCTTCGCGACACCTGGTTATTCCAACCCCGATCAGGCTGGCGATCAGCCGGCGCTGGAAAAATCGATGGTGACCGGCGATCTGAATTCGGCGTTGGTCGAGTGGATTGTCCAATATCGGATTACCGATCCGGTGAAATATTTGTTCGACGTCCGCGATCCCGGCCAAACCTTGCGCGATTTGTCCGAAGCGGTGATGCGCGAGGTGGTGGGCGACCGTACCGTCGATGAAATCATTACGATAGGCCGCCAGGAAATCGAGGAAACCGTGTTAAACCGCACTCGGGAATTGGCCGACCGCTATCAACTCGGCGTGTCGATCAATCAGGTGCAATTGAAAAACGTCAACCCGCCGGTGCCGGTGCAACCGTCCTTCAACGAAGTCAATCGCGCTCAACAGGACCGGGAAAACGCGATCAATCTGGCCAACGGCGAGTACAACAAGGCCGTGCCGAGGGCGCGCGGCGAGGCCGACCAAGCGATTCGCGCCGCCGAAGGTTACCGCTTCAAGCGAATCAACGAGGCGGAAGGCGACGTTGCCGCGTTTAACCAGGTGTTGGAACAGTATCTGAAGGCGCCGGAGGTGACGCGCATCCGGATTTACCTGGAAACCTTGGGCGACATACTGCCGCAAGCGCGCCAGCAGATCATCGTCGATGACAGCGTCCAACAAATTCTGCCGATGCTGCCGTTCGCCGAGGCCAAGGCGGCGCCGGCCGCCGCGGCGAGCGAGGTGGCGCCATGATGCCGCGCGTGCTGGCGATACTGTTGGTGGTGCTGGGTTTTGTGTCGACATTTCGGGTCGATCAGACCGAGCAAGTCATCCTGACCCAATTCGGCAGTCCGGTCGGCGAGCCCATCGTCAAGCCCGGCCTGCATTTCAAATTGCCTTTCGTGCAACAAGTCAACAGTTTCGACAAACGCTATCTGGGTTGGGACGGGCCGATGGTGGAAATGTCCACCAAGGACAAGACCTATGTGCAGGTGCATACCTTCGCGCGCTGGCGTATCGCCGATCCGTTGCGCTACTACCTGCGCTTGCGCGACGAACGTAGCGCCCAGTCACGGCTGGAGGACATTCTTGGCGGCGAAACCCGCACCGCGATCGCCCGTCACGAGTTGATCGAAGTGGTGCGTTCGGACAAGGACCGCAAGCCCTTGCAGGACGAGTCCTTCACCGGGCCGTTGACCGGCGAGGGCACGTTGGGCGTGCTGCGGCCGATTCGGGTCGGCCGGGCGGCGATAGAGAAGGATGTGTTCGAGGCCGCCGCGCCGAAACTGGCCGAATTCGGCATCGAGTTGCTGGATGTGCGCTTCAAGCGCATCAACTACAACCAGCAAGTGCTGGAACGGATTCATCAACGCATGATCAGCGAGCGTTTACAAATTGCTCAGCGTTTCCGTTCGGAAGGCGAGGGCGAGGCGGCGCGGATCAAGGGTAACAAGGAACGCGACATCAACGAAATTCAGTCCGCCGCCTATAAGCTGGTGCAGCAAATTCAAGGCGAGGCGGACGCCAAGGCCACCGAAATCTATGCGAAAGCTTACGGCCAACGCCCGGAAGCGGCCGAGTTTTACAAGTTCTCGAAAACGATGGAAACCTACCGCAAGGTCATCGACGGCGATGCCAGCCTAGTGCTATCGACCGGCGGCGATTTGTACGGGCTACTGAAACGGCCGGATAAGGGGCGTTAGATTACTCGGGCAGTCCATTGTCGATATGCCCTCTATACCATCTGCTGGGTTTGCCGCTCGACCCGGCCTTTAAAAAAAGCCGTTCGTCTGTCGAAGGGCGCGCCAGCCTGAGCTTGGCCGAACTCGGCCGAACGAAATACCCGTGGTCGATTGGGCTGGGCTGATAGACAAAATCCCTCGGCTGAACCCTGCGTGCGGACGGAGGATTTAGCGGCCGCAGCAACGCTTGAATTTTTTGCCGCTGCCGCAAGCGCAGGGCGCGTTGCGGCCGGTGTCGGTCGTGATGCCGACTCGGCCGGCCGCCTTGATTTTGCCGTCCAGGTAATGCCAGCGGCCGGCGATTTTAACGAAGCGGCTGATTTCGTGCATGAAATGGTCGTTGTCGTCCTGGCGGTAAAACGCCTTGAATTCGACGATGCCCTTGGCGTCGAGCTCGCCGCCTTTCTTGGTGTCCACTATCGTCAGACTTTGCCAATTAGCGCTTTCCTTGGAGAAGTCGATGTCTGGCGGTCGGGTTTCGGTCGCCCAGGTGTCTAGCAAATAGGCGGCGTTTTGGCCGGCATAGGCGGTAAAGCGGGAGCGCATCAGCGCGGCGGCGGTTTTCGGTATTTGCCGGCCGTCATGGAAGGGTTGGCAGCAGTCGGCATAGCTCGAACCGGAGCCGCACAAGCAAGTCGAATTCTCGGTGTTCAATGGGGTCATAGCCTGATTTTACCCGAGTTTACCGGCGCCGGCCGATGTTCGATGCGTGACGCGGTGGGTCAGCCGTTGGCGCGTAGCGCGTTGCGCAATGCGTAATAGGCACCGCCGGGGTATTTGAGGATCAGTTTGAGGTTGTAGAGCAATTCCTTGGGTACCGTCAGCGAGCGCAACGCGAATATCAGCAGGCGTTTGCGCAAATAGTCCCGGTAGATAGCTTGCAGCGTCGCCGGATCGAAATCGGCGGTTTTGACTTGGTTGTACTCGGTCGCGATCGTGCCTTCGTGCCAACCCTCGTTGGCAATTTGGTCGTAGACGTCGGTGCCCGGAATCGGAATCAACGGTTGCAGCATCGGCACGACGCCGTAACGGCGGTAACGGTCCAACGCGTAATCGACCGTGGCGCGGATGTCGGCCAGGGTTTCGCCCGGAAAACCGATGATGTAAAAGGCGTGCAAGCGTAAACCCACTTGCCGGCAATAGCGCATCATGTCGTCGACCCGCGCCAAATCCAGCCGTTTACGGACGATGTCGTCCAATACCCGCTGCACGCCGGATTCGATGGCCACCGTCAGAAATTGGCAACCGGAGGCCTTGGCCCGGCGGGCCCTGTCCAGGGTCCAAGCGTCGCCGCGCACGCCGTTGGGCGTGTCCCATTTGATGCGCGGTTGGAAAGTGGACATGAAGTCTATGATTTCGTCGTAGCGGCCGGTGTCGTGGACCAGGTTGTCGTCCTCGAAATGAATGAAGTCCACGCCGTATTTGTCCACCAAGTGCCGGATATGACGGCGGGTGTATTCCGGGGAATGGGCGCGAAACTTGTAGCCCATCGTGGTTTGTATCGAACAAAACACGCATTTGTGCGGACAGCCGCGGCTGGTGAGCATGCTGATCGGCCGCTTGCCCCATTCGCGAAACCTGGGCGACAGGCCTTTGCGGGCCAATGCGAAATAACGCGGCATATCGACCAAGTCGTAGGCCGGCAGCGGCAAGCTATCCAGCGGATCGGTAAAGCCGACCGGCGCGCGCGGATTGGACCGTAGCAGTTCCAGGTCGGCTGGCGTCGCGATCACGCCTTGAATCTTCGGCGCGGTGTCGCCGCGTTGAAGCGCCAGCAATAGTTGGGTAAAACGCTCCTCGCCTTCGCCGATCACCGCGTAATCGATGGCCGGATGGGCAATGGCTTCCAGCGGAAACACCGACACATGCGGGCCGCCGATCACAACGGTGGCATTGGGCGCGGCGCGCTTGGCCAACTCGGCGAAGCGGTAGGCGCGGTCGATTTGACTGCTGAACAAGTTTGAGATGCCGATCACATCCGGTGCCGCCGCGCGGATGCGGGCTTCGATGCGCTCGTCGCTGTCGCCGAACAGCCAATAATCGGCTTCGCGCCGAAACGTCGCGCCCAGTCTGGCGTCGTAGATTTCGATCGTGCCTTGCCAGTCGCTTTCCCGCAAATACGCGGCGATCGACAACACCCCTAGCGGCGGGCTGACCGCCGGTCTAGCTTTCATGCCGTCCAAGCGGATCAATTGGTTGGGTAAGCCCAGCAATACTTTCATGGTCGAGGTTTCGCTAAGTTTTCAATGGTGGACGCCGATGCGCTTACCATCGCATCTGCCGGGCCACCGCCGACTCGGGCAGTTCCAATGAATCGCCGCCCAATAGCTGAACGGCGCGGCGGAAACGCTTGTAGACACCGCGTACACCCTGGCCGCGCGCCAAGCGCGACAAATAGCGACACTGCCGCCACAGCCAAGCCGGCTTGCCGAATTTACGCCGCAACCAACGGGTATGCGCGGTGGTGGTGAAGCGTTCCAGGTATTCGCCGGAAAACTCCGGGTAGCGGATCACGCTCATGTTGCTGCCGTCGTATTCTTCCCATTTTGCCGGCCGGAGTCGGTCTTCCTGGATCAGACGGTTGTGAAAGTCGGTGCCGGGGCAGGGGGTCGCCATGCTGAACTGTACCGAATCGATATCCAGTTGGCAGGCGAATTCGAAGGTTTGTTGCATCGAAGCCAGGGTTTCGCCGCTGAGGCCGAACACCACGGTCATGTGGGTTTTGATGCCCAGCCGGGCGGCCTTGTCGATAAGGCCGGTCAGGGGTTGCACCTTTAGCGGTTTCTTGATGGCGCGTAGAATTTCCGGGTCGGCGCTGTCGAGGCCGAATTTCAAGCCGATGCAGCCGGCGGCGGCCATCTCTTCCAGCATTTCGTCGTTCAGCGCGATCGCGTCGCCCATCGCCGACCAGGCAATGTCGAGATTGCGGCGGCGGATTTCGGCGCACAGCTCGCGCACGTGACGCTTGTTGGACGTGAAATTGTCGTCGTCGAAATAGATTTCCCGGACGCCGAAACGGTCGATCAGCCATTGCATTTCATCGACGATGCGGGCCGCGCTGAAATAGCGCTGGGCTTGATTGCGGTACAAAATTTGTATCCACGCGCAAAAGTCGCAGCGGTAAGGACAGCCCCGGCTGGTGTGCATGTAGGCGGTTGGCGTGTGTTGAAACATGCCGTCGTAATACGCCGAAATCGATGGCGCCGAGTTGCGCGGAAACAGATGGCGGGCCGGCGGCGGCAGTTGGTCGAGCGGATCGATCAGCGGCGTGGGCGGATTGGTGTGCGGGGTTTCTCCGTCCGGACGATGAGCCAAGCCGCTCACTTCGGCCAGCGCTTGACCGTCGCGCAAGGCCCGCGCCAAGTTTAAAAAAGTCTGTTCGTATTCGCCGACCAATACGAAATCGATGTGCGGGTGTAGCTTGAGCAAGTCCTCGGCGAACACGCTGACGTGGGCGCCGGCCAGTACGATCTTGGCGGCGGTGGCGGCTTTCAGTCGCTGACAAAAGTTCAGCACATCGTCGATGACCGCGGTATTGGGTTCCAGCAGGATCAGCGCTGGGTGGCTGGCGGCGGCGTCCGCGACAAACGCGTCTTCGGTCAGATTTAACGGTACGCCGTCGATAACCTCGACCTGGAAGCCGTCGCGTTCCAATAGCGCCGCGCTGTAGGCCAAGAAAAACGGAAAGGTGACGTAGCGCGGCCGTTCGTCGGCGCGCTTGAGCAACGTCAATGGAAAACGCATGCCGGACCCGAGCATGTAACGCTCCAAACCGTTGGCAAGCGGGCGTCGAAACGCCGGATTGGCTATCAATACTTTCATGACTGACACTCGCGGGTGGCTGAAAATCGATGTTTAAGCGCATGCCGCACGAACTCGGCGCCGCCGGGATGCACGCGCGGGCGGTAGTGGGGTTCCAGCACGTAGCGGTGCAGCCATTCGCAGCCGATGGCCGACAGCCAGCCCGGCGCCCGAGCCTTGTCGCCGGCATGGACGCTCAAGGTGCCGCCGCCGATGTGCCAGCAAAGCGCTTTCGGACAGGCTAATCGCGCGGCTAACAAAATCCGCTCCGATTTTGGCGATCCGGCGCCGACCAAGACGGCGTCTACCGTTGAATATGGCTGAAGCAAGGCGGGGTAGTCTTCGGCGTTTCGAAAACCGTCGATCATGCCGACGATACGCCAGGCGCCGCCAGCGTCGTTGATTGCGGCCGCCGCTCGCGGTGTTTGTTCGGGCGTGCCGCCGATCAGGACCGCGGTCATGCGTGTTTTGCTATCCTTCCAGGCCAAGGCACGGTCGAACAGACGGGTTGCAACGACGCGCGGCGGGGCCGCGCCGTAAAGCAGCCGCGAGGCCACGACGATGCCGATACCGTCTACGCAGACCCAGTCGCAGCTGTCCAGAAAGTCTCTAACCGCCGCTTCGCGCTGATATTGATTGTAGACATGGGGGTTGACGAAACCGAGCAGTTTGCCGGTTCGGCCGGGATCTTGCCGCCAGCGGCGCAAGGTTTGGTCTAGTTCGGCCAGCCCGCCGGTTTTGAAGGCTAGATCGCCAAAGCGATAAGCGGCTTCAGGCATCGATCAAGCCCGGTGCGGCGGCGGTGCCGAATTCGCCGCTGATCGCGCGATAGTGGTCGAGTATCCGGGTGAGTCCGCCGGCCAGATCGATCGTCGGCCGCCAACCGGTGTCATCGATTACTTTGCGAATGTCGGGGACTTTGTCGAACGCTTCGATGTAATGTTTGCCGTAGAGGCTGACCGGATCGACATGCACTATGTTGGCCTTCGATCCGCACAAGTGTCGAACGGTGTGCGCCAGTTGTTCGATCGAGACGATGTTGCCGGGTTGGCCGACGTTATAGATTTGGTTGTTCCGTCCCAGTGCTTGCACGTGGACAATGCCGTTGACCAAATCGTCGACATGGCAAAACGATCGAATTTGCCGGCCGTCGCCGAACACCTGGATGTCGCGGCCGGCCAGCGCGGCTTCGAAAAACTTGGGGATCACAAAGCCGATCGTCGAGCTTTGCCATTCGCCCATCGCGTTGAAGGGGCGGACGATTTTCAGCTCGAAATCGCCGTCGGCGGCCAGATTCAACAGTAGATGCTCGGCGGTGAGCTTGGCTAGCGCGTATTCCATCCGGGCGCCGCGCTTGCAGGGAACCATTTGCTCGGCTGACTCCCGGTGTTGGCCGTCTCTACCGTATACTTCCGAGGATGAAACGTACAGTAGCCGGGAACGTCCTTGCTTGGCGATTCGGCCGACCTTGGCGGCCAAATCGAGAATTTCGGTGGCGATTTTGCCGCTTTTTTCCAGTATGCCCAGCGAGCCAACCGGGCTGGCTAAATGGTAGATTTCGTCGAATTCACCGAGGTCGTCGGGTAGCGCCTGGAAATCGTGAACCACGATTTCCAGGCGCCCGATCAGATCGGAATAATCCAGCTTCGTGGAACTGAGATTGTCGACGACGAGTATCTCGGCGTCAGCCTCCAACGCCAATAGACACTTACAAAGATGATAACCGATGAAGCCGAGGCCGCCTGTCACTAAAATTCGCTTCGCCACTGGATTTCCCTCCCGAGACTGCGTTGATATGCATGGGTTTTTAGGACTTAAAGCCATGGTCTCGATGATGGCACTGGCGACCGACGGCTAATGTCTAGCAGACAATATCATTATGCCGAATTATCAACAATAGCCGCGTGGAAATAGTTTTTCGGCAGCGATTGTCCGGTTCCCTTTCCACCCCATTAGCGTAATTACTCTGACATGCTATTCGCAAGTGGACCGCCTACATCCGGCCGAACGGCATTTACCGACGCAGCGCAGTTGCTCGACCTGACAACGGCAGAAGCTCGTGATTGAGCTTTCTGTAAAGCCTTCAGCCTACAAAATGCCTGGATCAGGGTCAATCGACCATGCGTTTGACCCGAAACGCTTCGGCGTACGGTTTGCCGATGTTGGCGCCGCGTAAGCGGGCTTGGGCTTGTAAGATTTCCGGCGAACGGTGGCCGCGAATCTGCGAGGCATACAGCGCGTAGGCCGCTAATTTGTGCTCGATTTGTATTTCCCGGAAATAGTTGGGTTCGTGCGGCGCGCCGTGAAACCACAGCACGCTGTCGGGCTGCTCGAATATCAATACTTGGCGCGCAAACCAATTGGTATCGTGCGGCCGGGTCGCGACCAGGCCGGCGTCGTAGACCGCGCGATGATCCTGATTGTAGGAAGGTTCCGGCATCAAGACCGTGGTCGGTTTTAGCCGGTTGATGGCGTCTTCCGCAGGTGCTATCAAATCCTGCATCCGGTAGTGGTTGACCGGGAAATCCAGCACTTCCCAGGCAAAACCTAACACGTCGGCGGCGCGCCATAGCTCGGCGATGCGTTCCTCTCTGGATACATAGGGCCTATCCTCGGCGCCGAAATGCAGTACGAAACAGTCCGGCCCTAAAAACGAAAAGCAGCCGAGCACTTCGTCGTCGATATGCGGAGACAGGATTAGAGTTTTAGGATGGGACTCTGGCATCACCGAAAAGATCAGAAGGTTAGTGGGATGTGTTCAGGCAAGCCAGAATGCCGCCGGAAAAACGTTCGGCCATTTTTTCGATGCCGTAGGCCTCGGCGCTAGCCAGCGCGGCCTGGCGCATGCGATCGAGCCGGAACTCGGATTCAAGCAAATTGACGACCGCGTCGGCATATTGTTTTACATCATGCGGCGTGATTAAGCCGTTGTGGTTGGTTTCCAGATAAACGATTTCCGGACTGTGACTGGGAATATCGGTGGTAATCAACGGTAGACCCGCGGCGAAGGCATCCAAAATCGCCAGTCCGACCAAACCCGGACATAGAAACAACCGGGCCAGCCGGAAACACAAGGCCTTGTCGTGGCCGAACGCCGGGCCGAGGTAGTGCACGCGCGCATCGGCCGCCGCCGCTCGAAGCACCGGCGCGCGTTGACTGCCGTCGCCGACAATCAACATGTGAAAGTCCGGGCGCGCGGCTTGGATCAAGGCGATGGCCCGACAGAAAAAATCCAAGCGCTTGTCGCGGTGCAGGCCGCCGCAGTATAGGCCGACCGGGGCGTCGGCCGGAATGCCGTGCAACTGCCGAAACGCTTGTAATTGTTCGGCGGTGACCGCCGTCAGATCGGCTCGAAACCGGGTCAGATCGACGCTGTTGTTTAAGGTCGTGATCCGTGCATTGGGAATCCCGTCGGCCAGCAGATAATCGCGGGCCATGTCGGTATAAGCAAACCACCAAGTGCCGAAGCGCGTCAGACAACGCCGGATTCGTTCCTTGACCGTACGCTCGTGAATCTGCGAACGGCGGTTGTAGACCCAGAATCCCAATTTCGGTCCGCCAAGTTTCGTGGCGATGCACAACAAAAAATTCAACGGATGGCCGTTGGCGTTCAATACGATGACCAGATCGGCTGTTAACGTTTTGCCGAAGATTGCCTGGTGCAGCACGGTTTCGTTCAGCCAATAATTCTTGATCTTTACGCCGACCGGCGCCGCCAATTCCACCAAGTCGCGTTTCGCGGCTTGCTCCGGGTTGGGATTGCCGTAAACTACTTCGAGCTTGACGCCTTCCCGCGCCAGGTTTTCCGCCAACAGTTCGAATAACCTGAGCCGGTAGTGCGGCATGGTCGGGACGGCGATAACCACGTGGTAGCGGTGCGAGTCGGGCATGATCGGTAATCCGTGGCGGAGAAGCATGGGGTTCGTCGAACTGATCGGTCGAACC
Source organism: Methylomonas sp. LWB (assembly GCF_001856095.1). Taxonomy (NCBI): domain Bacteria; kingdom Pseudomonadati; phylum Pseudomonadota; class Gammaproteobacteria; order Methylococcales; family Methylococcaceae; genus Methylomonas; species Methylomonas sp. LWB. Next base: position 47,633 of record NZ_MKMC01000078.1, on the reverse strand, counting down.
AATTCGACCGCAATAATAGTGCTGTTCAATAGAGTCGTAAAATATGAGCGAAAATCTTCCGCCGTTAGCCAGCACCGTTCCGGAAGGGGCGATTCCCGAGATCGTCGCTGCGTTGGACCGGATTCAGAGTTGGCGCCGCGACATTCACGCCCACCCGGAATTGTGTTTCGAGGAGAGGCGTACCGCCGAGCTGGTGGCGGCCAAGTTGAGTGAATGGGGCATTCCGGTGTATAGGGGCTTGGGTAAGACCGGCGTGGTCGGCGTAATCCAATCGGGCAGCGGCGATAGTGCGATCGGCCTGCGGGCCGACATGGATGCTCTGCCGATGCAAGAGCTCAATGGCTTTGCCCACGCCTCGCAATATCCAGGCAAGATGCACGCCTGCGGCCACGACGGCCATACCGCGATGTTGCTGGCCGCCGCGGAATATCTGGCGCGGCACCGCGATTTCGACGGCACCGTCTATCTGATTTTTCAGCCCGCCGAAGAAGGCGGCGGCGGTGCCGATGCGATGATCAAGGACGGTTTGTTCGAACGCTTTCCAATGCGGGCGGTGTTCGGCATGCACAATTGGCCGGGTTTGGCGGTCGGCGAGTTCGCGGTCGGCGCGGGTCCGGTAATGGCGTCGATGAGCCGCTTTAAAGTCGTGGTGCACGGCAAGGGCTGCCACGCGGCGATGCCGCATTTGGGGCTGGACCCGGTTCCGGTCGCTGCTCAGTTGATTACCGCCTTCCAGACCATACTGACCCGCAACGCCAACCCGCTCGACAGCGGAGTGATCTCGGTGACGATGTTAAACGCCGGCGAGGCTACCAACATCATTGCCGACCGTTGCGAACTGGCCGGTACGGTCAGGACTTTTTCCGCCGACTTGCTGGACTTGATCGAGGCGCGGATGGCGCAATTGGTCGAGCATACTTGTTTGGCCCACGGAATGACCGGCGACTTCGAATTTCAGCGGCTATATCCGGCCACGGTCAACGAACCGGAGGCGGTCGAGCAAGTCAGGCAAGTCATGATTGATATGGTCGGCGAGCGGCGGGTATTGCCGCAGGTGCCGACGATGGGCGCCGAAGATTTCGCCTTCATGTTGCAAGTCTTGCCCGGTTGTTATTGCTTTCTGGGTAACGGCGACGGCAATCATCGCAGCGCCGGTCACGGCGCGGGACCTTGCACGCTGCACAACGCCAGTTACGATTTCAACGACGACATACTTGCGCTTGGCGCCAGTTATTGGGTTAGGCTGGCGCAGGCGCAATTGGGCTGACTCTATCGCTTTTAAATTTGGGAGATTTTATGCAAACCGTGTTGATTACCGGCGCCAATCGCGGCTTGGGATTGGAGTTTTGTAAACAGTATTCGGCGGCCGGTTGGCGGGTGCTCGCGGTTTGCCGATGCCCTGACGATGCCGAGGCACTATTGACGCTGGCAGCCGATTCGGATCGAGTGAAAGTGCTGGCGGCGGAAATCGCGGACTTTGGGCAAATCGACGCGTTGGCCGCCGAACTACGTGGCACGCCGATCGATGTATTGTTGAACAATGCCGGCGTCTACGGCGACCGAAGCGGCCATGGATTCGGCAATCTGGATTATTCCACCTGGCTCGATACATTGACGATCAACACGCTGGCGCCGGTCAAATTGGCCGAGGCGCTGTTGCCCAATCTGCAAGCGGGACAGCGCAAACTGATCGTCACGGTCAGCAGTCTGATGGGCAGCATGACGGACAACACCAGCGGCGGCAGTATTTTGTACCGGTCCAGCAAGGCCGGCGTCAACGCGGCGATGAAAAGCTTGTCGATCGACTTGGCGCCGCAAGGTATCGGTGTGTTGATTCTACATCCGGGATGGGTCAGAACCGATATGGGCGGACCAAACGCATTGATCGATGCCGACGAAAGCGTTTCCGGCATGATCAACGTTATCGACGGATACACGCCGGCCCAATCCGGTAGCTTTCTGCGTTTTGGCGATGGCAAGGTCATGCCTTGGTAAGGCCGGATCAACGCCCCACAAAAAAGCCGGCTTTCGCCGGCTTTTTTGTGGGTGCGGGTGGTTTGTCGGCTGGCGTTACATGTCGCACTTGTGAGCGTCGCCGCAGCAATCCGCCATGTTACCGCCGTGGGCCGCGCAATGCTCGGTGCCGCATTGATGAGCGGCGGCGCCCTTGTGATGCGCGCAGTGCCCGGTATCGCAGGTTTTCGCGGCGGCCGAAGCGTGGTGGTCGCAATGTTCGGTATGACATTGGTGGGCCGGGGCGTTTGCGTCTTGGGCGCAGTGTTCGGCGCAGGCTTTGTCTTTTTCAGCGGGATGATCGGCGCAATGTTTGGCGCAATGTTTGGCGCAATCGTGATGAGGCGCTACATGGCTTTTGCAATGTTTGATGCAGGCTTTGTTTTTCTTGCCCTTGCTTTTGGCGCAATGAGCGATGCAGTCGTGTTCGTCGGTTGCGGCGTGGTGTTTGTCGCAATGTTTGGGTTCGACGGCGGGCGTCGGTGTTGCGACCGGCGCGGGCGCCGCCGCCTCGGTGGCCGCGGCGGGCGCTGCGACAACGGGTTGAGCGTTGGCTTCGGTGGCCGGTTTGCTGGCTTCGCAACCGGTCAATAACGTGGCCGCGGCCAAATTAACCAGCAATACGACATGGCTTATTTTCATTATTTTTTCCCTTTGGTGTGGTGTTAAAAGTGGCGACATTGTAGGCAGGGGAGGCAGAGTTGGCAAATTAAAGTATGTTATTTAACACAGTTTTATTTATGGCGGCGAAATTCCCGGTTGCGGCTACACGGTGCGGCGCGGGAACATGACGGCGTTTACTATCGCTGTTGCAGATCGTTGAAACTTCAATCCGTATGAATGTAAGTTAAAACCTTGGGTCGGTTATCTTGAAAACGCGATAAAACTTGACAGAGATGACAGCGATTGCTCAAGCTGATATAAATTGATGGATCAGTATATCTGTTAACATGTAAATCATGAACGGCACCATCACATCTGCGCTCCACAAAGAATATAAATAGGGTCGTCTATGGTTTGAGGGATAGGGACGAGGCCCATAATTATTTCCAGTTAGGGTGATCATTTGATTGTGATTTTGGTAGGGGATATATAATTTTAAATGCGCTCTATAATTAAATTAATTTTATTAACTTTGAATATGTTACGGTAATGAGTGAACATGTATTAAAATTAATCGATATATCCATTGCGTACGGTTCAAGTATTGTAATTGAGCCTTTGACATTAAAAATAAAAAAAGGAGAGTTTATTGGGCTAGTAGGTTCAAATGGTTCTGGCAAAACAAGTCTTTTAAAATCAATAGCAGGCGAAATTAATCCACACACAGGAAAAATTTTTCTGAATAATAACGAAGTTACATCTCTTTCAATTAAAGAAAGGATTGAAAATGGTATCGTTTATATACATCAATTTCCTATAGTGTTTCCTGAGTTATTTGTATGGGAAAATTTTTTTATTTGGTATTCGCTAATAAAAACAAATAATAATTCTGGTTTAGAAAGACATGAGGTTATAAATCAGCTACAGGAAAAGCTATTGAATCTAGGTCTAGAAATTCCGCTGAACAAAAGAGTCGGGGAATTATCTGAGTCGGAACAACAAATATTGGAGTTTACAAGGGTTTTTCTTTCCGAGCCAAAATTGATTCTTATTGATGAGGCAACATCAGTTTTAGATTTTAATCTTTCAAGAAAGATATTGTCTTTTTTAAAGGGTTTTTGTTTAAATGGAGGGGTGGTTATTTTTGTTACACATAGAACTAGTGAATTAATCAATATTGCAGACAAAGTATATGAAATAAAAAGTGGAGCATTACAGCCTAATTATTCTAATATCGATAATCAGTTTGATATAATTGCATGCAAAACAACACGATATAATGAAAAATTAACAATTTCTGACAATGTTGTATTTGAAGTTATTATTGATTTGGACAATAAAGCCGAGCGATTAGAATTAAAATTGTTTGAAAACGAAATTTTAGGCATAACTGGATTAGATGGAAGCAATTATGAACATTTATCTGAAAAAATATTATCCTCAATTAATAAGAAAAAGGCAGATAACTCTAAAGTATTTGAGATAGGTAAAGAGTATGCTTATTTAGGAAAGAACAGAGAAACAGATTGGGTTTTTCCCTTGCAATCAATCGATTTTAATTTATCAATAACAGATAAGAGAGTTCTATTATTAAAAAATAATAATGCAGTTTATAAGTTAATAAAGGAACTAGGCATTTCTCCGGAGGATCCTTTCAAAATTGTTGATGAACTTAGTGGCGGCAATAAATTAAAAACTGCAATTGGCCGAACATTGTCATTAAAATGTCCGGTCAATATTTTTGATGAGCCTTTTACTGGTATAGATCCAAATGCAAAAATAATGATAAAGGAAATAATAAAAACAAATGTTCGTATAAGAAAATCTTCATTTATTATTTTTTCAAAAGATTACTTTGATATGCTTGGTTTTTGTGATCGAATATTAGCAATTAAAAATAATGGGGAATATGAAATATTTGAAGGCAGTTATTTAATGAGTGTTCAAAATTTAAACATAGAGGAAGAGTTGTTTGGTTAAGGAGCTTCTGATTAATTCGCAACCTCAAATTTCAATAACAATTAAATCAGTGGCTTGCACATCAACTTGTCTTGAAAAACTCAATTAATCTGAGGTTCCTTAAGCTTATGTATATAAAAGAAAACTTATCTCTAATTGTGATAACTTTAATTTGTTGCTTTTTTTCGATATATGAGCCATTAATATTTGAGTTTAATAACATTTCAAATATTCTTAAACAAGCCTCTTTAATCGCAATATTTTCAATTGCTCAAAGTGTTGTCTTAATTACAAAAGGGCTTGACTTATCTCAAGGAGGCATCATTACAGTTGTTTCTGTTTCTGTTGCGTTGTTGAGTAGTCAGCTTAATATTCCAGTTGCAATTGGAATAGGGTTATTAATTGGCGGACTTATAGGTTTTTTCAATGGCATGATAATATCGAACTTTAAAGTATCTCCATTTGTAGTCACATTGGGAGTGGGTACTCTTTTTCAGGGGGTTGCTTTAGTCTTAAGTCAGGGGCAACCTATTTATCAAGTACCTGAGGGATTTTCATATATCGGATGGAATGAAACATTAAGAGTTCCAGATATTGTGTATGTTTTAGCAGTAGTATCTATATGCTTAAATTTTTACTTATCTAATATAATTTACGGCCGATATTTATTTGCAATTGGCAGTAATGAAAGAGCTTCATACTTATCTGGTATCAATATAACTAAGCACAAAGTAATTGCTTACACAATTTGTGGCTTAATCACTTCATTAGGTGCTATGATATTAGCCTCAAGAATTAATAGCGGTCATCCAGTAGAAGGAGTTAACACTGCACTTCAATCAGTTGCAGCATGTGTAATTGGTGGTGTAAGTTTATTTGGTGGAAAAGGCAAAGTCTTAGGTGTAATTTTAGGCTCCCTGCTACTTGCATTTATTTCTAACTCTTTGAATATTATAAATGTATCATCCTATTATCAGCAGATAATGGTCGGCATAATAATTATATTTGCTGTAATTATAGATAAATTAAAATCGAGGACTTATGAAGAAAGCATATAAATATTTAGTTGTCATTGCAATAATTATAATTTCAAGCTTAGCGTCTTATTTTGTAAATATCCAAGAGAAACCTAGGGAGTTAAGTGTTAATGAGATAAGCAAATTAATACAAAAAGAAGATGTAATTAATGTAATGCCAAAGCCAAATAAGAAATATAAGGTAGGCGTTCTTTTTCCAATGCTAGCAGCACCATTTTGGGTAAATGAGTCTTATGGAGTATTAGATCAAGCAAAAAAAATGGGTGTTGATGTTATTTGGTATTCTGCTGATGGATACACAAATGTTGATAAACAAAATTCACAAATTGAAAATCTTATTTCTCAAAAGGTAGATGCAATTCTAATTGCACCAACAAGTTTAACAGGTAACACACCAGCTATAGAAAAAGCTATATTAAATGGAATTAAAATATTTGTACATGTAACAGGAAGTTCTGCAAAGGGTATTTCAGGCGCAGTAATAGCCGATGACTACGAAATTGGTCAAAAACAAGCTGAGTTCGTTGCCAAAGCGTTAAATGGTTCCGGTAAAGTTATTATGCTGACTGGCCCTTCTGGTGCAGAATGGGCGATAAACAGAGCTAAGGCTTATAAAAAGTATTTAGCTGATTATGCCAAGAATATAGTGATTGTTGCTGAGCGTACAGGTGAACCTGAGAGAGTGTCATCTCAGAAAGCCATTGAAGATTTGCTTATAAAGTTTAATGATGTAGACGCAATTTATACAGCTGCCGATGGTATGGCAATTGGTGTTACTGAAGTACTGAATAGATCAAAGCCTTCTAAGGACGTTATTTTGACAACAGCATCTTTCTCTAAAGAATCTGTTCCATATATTTTGAACGGAAAAATAAGTTTAAATGTTGATGAAAGTCCTGTTTTACAAGGTAGAACGGCGATGAATGCATTAGTTTATGTTCTAGAAGGGTACACTGTTCCAAATACAATTGTCGTACCGGTGCCTGGAATCGATAAAACCGAATTAGAAAAAATAGACTTGACTCAAACATGGGCTCCTGAAGGGTATTCTTTAACAAATTAATTGAATAATATTTCACTATGTTAAACAACGGTTTAATTGGTTCATTAATATTATTATTTCTTGTACTTGTAATGTCCCTTTTTTTAATAAAAGGCCATTCAACATTGAAGAAATTTATAAGAGGCCTTACGTTAGCAGTCGCAGTTTACGGATTACCTAAAATTGTTGCAATACTTATAATAAATTCAGATCCTGGACATGCGTCTGTAATTAAAGATGAGTTTCTATATGAAATTATTACATTTGCATTTGGTGCGGTTTTTGGTTGGTTTGTTTTCGTATACGAGTATCTAGAAGAGTTTAAAGCTGAAGTAGAAGACAAAATAAACAAATTTATGAGTACTTTAACTTCGGAGCTAACTAAGCGACTAGAAACAGATACTACAATAATGAGAATTCCATTTAACGGCACTGAATCTCATAGGTATTTAGATACTATTCTGGACTTACAAAAAAAAGTAAATGAAACCAATACTAGAAAAGAAGCAATTTCTTTTGCCTTTAATATAATTAGGAATGGTACAATTGGTTTGAAAGATTTTTTTAATTACAATGGAGAAGGTGGTTTATATAAAATAAATGATGCTATTCAGCTATATAAAGAATTATCAGAATCGGCGAATTCTCTTTCTATAATAGAGCCTGAGTGCATAGATGATTATGAAAAAATTTACTCAAATGACTATATTTCATTCATTGAAAGCGACAAGCTAAAAAATATTAGTAAGAAATATATTTTTTTAACGAATGACAAAAACAATAATAAAACAGTATCTTGGTTAAAGAAATATGATTTTGATATTAAATTCAAACCCACTAAAGGAGTTTCTGCTGACAGAAGTGATAAAAAATGGTCTAAGTATTCGCATTTATTGTTCGATTTTGCTGATTTCTATGTAACGTGCTCTGTTCTACCATTGTTCACAGATAGTATTATTGATGTTGAAGACCTGTCTTCTGGTTCTTCTGTAAAACAACAGTCTTCTATTAAGCAAAAATTCAGAAGTGCGGAATATGTCTATTTGGCCTTTAGATTGATCAATATCAATGAAAAGGCCGCTTCAAATGGGGATACATGGTTTAATAAATTAGTTAATTATCACAAAGAAACATTATAGTATCTCTTAGTTTTCATTAAGTGTATTTATAAAATATGATTTGAAATCTAGATCAGTCAGATTATTACAGTATAAAATTGTGCTGGCGTTATTTATTTTTTCTGAAAACGTTTCACAGTGTCCTGCTCTATCACCATTTAAACAAATTTTTAAATTAATTGGTTTAGATGTTAAGAATTCACTATTTATTGCATACCCTACAGTTAACGGATCGTGCAGCCCAATGCCATCTTGACCAATTTCTTTTGAAAAAGCATACCAAATCTTTGTAATATCTTGGAATAGTTTTTTTTCTTTTAAGCTAATTATTTTATTACAGTCATCTTTATAAAATTGTACTTTGTTGGTTACATTCAATGGCACGAGAGTTGAATTTGTAGAGTTTTTCAATACATAATCTGCAGAATACGGGTCACAATAGAAGTTAAATTCTGAGTATTCTGTAATATTGCCTTTTACATCTATAGCGCCTCCCATTATAATTATTTCATTAAGGGAGTTCATGGTGTTTTTGTTTAATTTATAGGCATTAGCTATATTGGTTAGCGGTCCAATAGCAACAATAGCATCAATGCCCCCTCTTTTTATTTTATTAATAATGTGAGTTGCAGCATCATTGCCAATTGGATTAAAGCTGCAAGGTAGAGTTGATGACACATTCCCAAGCCCATCATCTCCAAAAACATATTTAGAATTTATCAGTTCTAGAGTTTTGGGTTTATCGGAACCCATAATTACTGGTATATCTATCCTACTCATAAACTCTAAAATTTTAAGTGTATTTACAGTGGTTTGATCTAGGGATACATTTCCATGAACAGTAGTTATTGAATCAACAACGAGCATCCTCGATTTTAAAGCAAATATAATTGCCATAGCATCGTCTACTCCGGTGTCACAATCTATTATTATTCTTTTCTTGTTCAAGATAGTTTTTTAAATATTTCGTCTAATATGGAGAAATCGTTTTGGGAGAAAAAATCGCCCAATATTGAACTTTTATCTGATATATCTGATAAAGCATTAATCAGAACTTGTTTTGGAATGCCTATATTATTCAATCCATCGTAATGATGTGGTATTAATAATTTTTTGAAGGCTTGTTTCAAATTATTATACAGCTCATAATTTTCAATCATTTTACAAAAAACATAAGCGGTTATTAGTGTTCCGATGCCTACAATTTGACCGTGAGTAGCAGAAATTAATTCATTATTTTTTTGGTAATCATACAACTTATTATACAAATGATGTTCGCCACCAGCACTTAAATCAGTATTGTCTCGCAAAATCACGTTCAATGACGAGTTGTGGAGATAAATTGCTAATTTATTTAAGCATTGCTCATCATAAGTAGTATAGTGTAGAAGAACCCATTTTAATGCGTCGAGCACTTCTGGGATGTTTTCTTTTACTTGTTCAATTGATAGAATATTTAACTTATATTGAATATCCATTGCTGCACTTATATTTGCGAATAAATCTCCAAAACCTGATTGCGTCCATCTTGTTAATTCATCTTCTGATGAATGCAATAAAGTAGGCATACTTATTATAGTTTTAAGTGGCGAATTTGTTTTTATTAACTCACTTCCGGTGTCAAAATGTATTCTGCTCCTATTATTGCTTATACAAGTTGTAGATAATATTGTTGGAAAAACAATTAATTCTTTTCCAATTGCACATGCTCTTGCAACATCCAGTACCGTGCATCCACCAACAGCTAATATTCTAGTATATTTATAATTTTCTGTTATTTTTTTAACTATAGAGTAACTGCTTGATTCAACTAAAGTAGTTTTTCCAATTTTCTTTGATGTTGGGTAATTATATCTGTCTGAAATAATTATACTACTTTCAGATAAATGGCTTCTTATCAAGTCCTTCAGGCTTTCACTGCTTATTATCAAGCTTGGCAATTTATTGTGTTTCATATTGTATGATTTTTTATGAATAATGCGCGAGCATAGGCTTTAATTTATGGTGACCTATTTTTATCATTTGATTTCAATTAACCTATGGCTGGATTTTAATTATAAATTAATTGCTTTCTAAGTTTTGCCATTATAGTGTTTCCTGATTACCCATAAGCCTCAGCCAATTTGATCAACCGCCCTGGCATGGGCGGGGTATTGGCCGCCGCGACGAGAAACCGAGGCATCATCGTTTGCAGAGCGAATCGGTGCTTAAAGCGGTCGCAAAATTCGGCCAGATAGCTAGGCAAATGTTTTGGATTGATTGAGTGGTAAGTCCCGTTAATTTAGCGCTTCACGTTGTTGATCTGGGTGTTGACCCTGGCGAATTTTTCTTCGGTTACGCTATTCGAGCCGCTACCGGTGACGATGGCTGGTGGTGGCAACCCTGATCAAGGATGGCTGAAATGCAGGCCAAAGAATCCGAACATACCAGACGGTTGGGATTCGTGTAAACCCAATGGTTTGGTCGCCCCACTTGGGCAGCCGTTTCAGGCTTTCTTGGCTGTGTTCGGCGGTATAGCTGGCTTTGTTGTCAGTCGATTTCGTGCTCGTGCTCGTGCTCGTGAAAGTACGTCTCTTTGGTTGAGAATACTCGCTTTTCAATGTGCCCACTATTCGTGAGCAGATCACGGGTATGGTCGTCATCGATAGAACTTATTCGCGCTACGTAATGTAAAGGTCACCGGGCCGTCGTTGGTTAGCGAGACTTGCATGTCGGCGCCGAAGCGGCCGAATTGCGCGCCGGGATGGAGGTCGCGCGCGCGACCTTGCAGATAGGCGAACAAGTCGCGGCCCAGTGCCGGCGGCGCGGCGGCGGTAAAGCTGGGCCGGTTGCCGCTATCGGTGTCGGCGGCCAGCGTGAATTGCGGCACCAACAGCAGGCCGCCGTCGATGTCGCGCAGGCTCAGGTTCATCTTGCCCTGGGCGTCGGCGAAGATCCGGTAGCTTAAAATGCGTTCCAGCAGCCGGTCGGCGCTGTTCCGGGTGTCGGGCTTTTCGACGCCGACCAAGGCCAGGATGCCTGGGCCGATCCGGCCGATTTCGATGCCGTCCACGACCACTTCGGCGTGACGGACGCGTTGGATCACGGTAATCATGGATTTAACAGGGTCAGATACTGGCGGTAATCGCCGGATTCGATGCGGGGCAGTCCGTGGGTTGGCCGGTTGTACAAATAGGCCCAGGCCGGGCGGATACGCTGATTTTGGGTGACTTCGACGATTTCGCGGCGGTACTCGCGCGGCTCGGTAAATTCGGCGGAACATTCCTCGTAGGCATCCAGGCGGGCTAGCAGATCGGTATCGCCGCGCAAATCGTAAAGTTCGCCGTGGATCAGATACATGGCGTCGCCAATGACAGCAGCCGGGTAGCGGCCGACATCGTAAAGCGCTCCAGTCAAGCTCGCCGGCCCCAAGGCCGCCGCGCCGCTCAAAATATCCTGGTGGGCGGGACCGCAATCGCTACGCAAGCTACCGTAGACGAATAGAGGGAGATTAGTTTCCGGCATGGCTCAGGTCTCGTAAATCCTGTCAAGCAAGGCCTTGAACCAACGCGGTCGAAATACGATGACCCAAATCAGTAGCAAGCCGAACAACGGAATCGGACCAATTTCCAACACGGTCAATACCGCCACTGCGAATAGCAGCTTGATGCGTAACCAGTAGGAATGGGTGCTCATGGGCCTTAGTAACGGATTGCGGTGATGTAATAGCGAGTTTCTTGCTCGGCATGACGCACCACGACCTCGTCGTCCAGCAGCTTTTTCAGCAGCGCGCGGGCCAGTGGCGAATCCAGGCTGATCAAGCCGCCGGACGTGTCGATTTCGTCGGCGCCGACGATGCGATAAGTCATTTCTTCCCCCTCCATTGTTTCCAAGGTGACCCAGGCGCCGAAAAACACTTGGTCTTGGCGGGCGGGTTTTTCGGCGACCACGGTCAGGCCGGGCAGGCGCTTTTGTAAATAATGAATGCGTCTATCGATTTCACGCAGTTCCTTCTTGCGGTAGATGTACTCCGCGTTCTCCGAGCGATCCCCTTCGGCGGCGGCGGCGGCCAGCGCGGCGGTCACATGCTTGCGCCGTTCCCAAAGCTGTTTGAGTTCCAGTTCCAAGGTTTGATAGCCGGCGGCGGTGATATACGGCGACGATTTAGGGCGAGGAGGTCTCCAGCGCGACATGTATTTTCGGGGAAAAGGTTATATTATGGCGCCTTCAAATTTTTCTCTATCAAGGCGCTTTATGCAGATTACCAATAATACCGCAGTCTCCTTTCATTATACCTTAACCAACCGGGACGGCGAGCAGCTGGACAGTTCGCGCGGCGAAGCACCGTTGGTTTATTTGCACGGCGCCGGCAACATCATCGCCGGCTTGGAAGCGGCGCTGGCCGGCAAGCAAACCGGCGATAAATTCAACGTCACGATAGCGCCCGATCAGGCTTACGGCGAAATTCAAGAAGAAATGAAGCAAGTCGTGTCGAAAACCATGTTCGGCGACATGGAGGTCGAAGTGGGCATGCAATTTCACGCCGACGTCAATTACGGTTCTGGCGTCATCACCGTGACCGAAATCAACGGCGACGACGTGACGATAGACGGCAATCACCCGCTGGCGGGCGAGGCCTTGACCTTTGACGTCGAAGTGGTCGATGTGCGTCCGGCCACCGCCGACGAAATGTCTCACGGCCATGTTCACGGCGCCGGTTGCAGTCACTAAGTCCATCTTCCAGATAGGCGCCGAGCGATAACACGGGCTTGGCGCCAGTATCCGAATCCCGCCGGTCGGCCGGGGTACTTGGTACGGCGAGTTACCAGTCTCGTGTTCCCGTAACAGTGCCGGTCGGCGGTATTTCCCGGCCGGCTTGATGGCCCTCTATTCAGTCAACGCGCTTCACAAAACCACGCTTTCGCTTGTTGTCTATACTTCCCTGACACTCATCGTCTTGATAAGGGAGAAGCAGATATGTTGGCGAATTTGAAAATTGCCACGTTATTGGCCTGGAGTCTCAGCGGAGTCGTGATTTTGAACGTCGCGATGGTCGGCGTGACGCATTTCAAGAGCAGCGAAGTGGGCGACGGTGCCAAGTTTATCTCGGAGACGGTGTATCCGACCACGGCGCATGCCAACAACATTCGCATGAACGTGTTGCGCAACTGGGCCAATACCCTGTTACTGGGTGAAACCAGCGATCCCGGCGAGATCGAAGCGATTACCCACGAGATGACCGCCAATAGCGCGAGTATTACCGCCAGCTTCGAGTTTTTGAACGCTGCCGTCGCCGATCCGGCGGACAAGCAATTGCTGGCCGAGACCCTCGCCGCTCGTAAAACCTATACCGACAATCGCAAACAGTACGTCGAGTTGGTGAAGTCCGGAATGGCGGACGAGGCCAAGCGGTATCTGGTCAACACGCTGCGCGGCAACATTAGCGAATACGTTCGATTGATCGGCAAACTCGGCGACGCCCAGACCGACAAGATGGATAGGCAAATCGCGGACATGTTGGCGCAATTTGCCGGGTTGAAATGGACTAACCTGGGCTTGGGTTTGGTGGTGGTGTTGTTCTCGCTGACCACCGCAGTGTTCATTGTACGCGGGGTGCTCGGCAAGCTGGGCGGCGAAGCGTTCGAGGTCAGCGACATCGCCAGTCAAATCGCCGCCGGCAATTTAAAGGTCAAGATTCCGGTCAAGCCGGGAGATGCCGCTAGCGTGGTCGCGTCGATGGCCAGCATGCGCGATAAATTGCGCGATATTGTCGGTGCGATCGAGCAAGGTTCGCATCGGGCCGCGCTGGCGGCGCATCGATTGGCGGAGACCGCCGATGAAGTATCGAAGGCTTCTTACGTTCAGAGCGAAGCCGCCAACACGACCGCCGCCGCCGTGCAACAGATGACGGCCAGTATCAGCGAAGTCGCCAACAGCGCCAGTTCCGCCCGCGAAATCAGCCGCCAAACCGAGCAAATTTCCAGCGCGGGCCGCGAGGTGATTTTGCGGGCGGCCTCCGGAATGGCCAACATCGCCGCCGCGGTCGCCGATTCGGCCGCGGCTATCGCCAGCCTGGAACAGCAGTCCAATGAAGTGACTGCCATCGTCAACGTGATTCGCGGCATTGCCGATCAAACCAATTTGCTGGCCTTGAATGCCGCGATCGAAGCGGCTCGGGCCGGCGAGCAGGGGCGGGGGTTCGCGGTGGTCGCAGACGAAGTGCGCAAGCTGGCCGAACGCACCTCGCGTTCGACGTTGGAAATCGCCCAAACCATCGCGAAAATCCAAAGCGGCACCCAAAGCGCGGTGACGACGATGTCGGCGGGAGTGGCGCAGGTGGATGCCGGCGCGGACTTGGCCAGGCAGGCGGGTTTGTCGATCGACGAGATCGAAAATAGCTCGGCGAACGTTGCGCTACACATTCAACAAATCACCGCCGCGATTCATGAGCAAAACATCGCTTGTTCCGAAATTGCCCGTAACGTCGAGCGCATCGCCCAAATGACGGTAGACAACTCGACGGCCGTCCACAAAACTTCGGATGCCGCTCGGGAGTTGGAGGGTATTTCCGGCGCGCTCGAGAAAACCATTGCCTATTTCCACCTCTAACCGCGATCGTCTGTCCTTAGCGGGCGCCGAGCGCGGCGCTATCCGTTAAAATCTCCGGTTTGACCGCTTTTAGGGCCGATTTCCGGTCTTCGAAAACCGGCGGTACCGGAGAGACATTGGAAAATTTATTCGAGATTGCCGAACGTTGTTTGTTCGACGGCGATATCGCCGCCAAGTTAAACCACACACGGCGCGCAAAGCAGCTTTGCGACGCCGGGGCGCTGGCCTTTGACGATACCGGTCGAGTTCGAGCGATGGCCGATACCGTATTTCCGGCTCGGCCTATCCTGGCGATGCCGCGCGACATGCCGCGGCGGCGCTTGGATTCCGATGCTGGCAAGGCGGCATTCTTTCATGCGTTGGCGCATATTGAATTCGTCGCGATTTATCTGGCTTGGGACATGGTCTATCGATTTCGCGGCCTGCCGGCCGATTTTTATCGGGATTGGCTGGCCGTCGCCGCCGAGGAGGCCGAACATTTCGCGATGATTCGCGAGCACATGCGCCGCTATTCGGTGGATTACGGCGATTTGCCCGCGCACCGGGGCTTGTGGACGCATGCGGAGGACACCGTCGGCGATGTGCTGGCCCGCCTGGCCGTGGTGCCGCGTTGCATGGAGGCGCGCGGCCTGGATGTGACGCCGGGCATGATCGCCAAGCTTCAGGCATTGGGCGATGTGCCGGGGGTTGCCGTCCTGGCGCGGATTTACCAGGACGAAATTGGCCACGTCGAGCGGGGTTCCTATTGGTTCAAGCGCTTGTCGGCCGAACGCGGACTAAATCCGGAACAGCACTACCAAACCTTGTTATTGACGCATTACCAAGGCAAGCCCAAGGGCCCGTTTAACCGAGAAGTGCGTATAATCGCCGGATTCTCGGATCACGAAATCGATTGGCTGGAGGAGCGCTTGCATGAATAACAAACCGGTTTTTGATTATCCGCTGTTCGCGATGGGCTTTCGGGCGTTTTTCGCGTTGGCGGGTTTATCGGCGCTGGCTTTGATTGGGCTTTGGAACGCGATGTCCAACGGCAATCTGCATGTCGACCACTATTTTCCAGGCACGCTCTGGCATGCTCACGAAATGTTGCTGGGTTACACCTCGGCAGTGATCGCCGGATTTTTGTTGACCGCCGTCGCCAACTGGACCTCGCGGCCGACGGTCAGCCCGGATCAATTGGCATCCTTGAGTTTTCTGTGGTTGTACGGCAGGGTGCTGCCGTTTTATTCCGAATGGCTGCCGGACGTGTTAATCGCGGCGGTCGATTGGAGTTTTCTGCCGGCGTTGACTTACTTTGTCGCTCGACCGATCTTACAAGCCCGGCAATATCAACACGGGGTGTTCGTCGCGTTGCTACTGCTGATGGCACTGGCGAATGCCTGGATACACGGCGAAGTGCTGGGCTGGTCTGTCGCCGGAGCCGCGCGGGGGCTGAATTTGATGGCGGGACTGGTGGTCGTAATGATTTTAGTGATCGCCGGCCGGGTGTTTCCGTTTTTTACCGAACGGGGTTTGTCGGGGGTCATCTGCATTCGTAGCCCCGCCTTGGACATCGCGGCGATTTTGGCCGGCGCGGCGGTATTTTTATTATTGTTGATCGGCGTTTCCGGTCTGTTTCTGGCGGCGATGGCGTTTGCGGCAGCGGTTTTGAGCCTGTTGCGCATCGCCGGTTGGTACAACCCGCGTATCTGGTATGTACCGCTGCTGTGGGTGCTCTACATCGGCTACGCTTGGGTGATTGTAGGTTTCGTTCTGGTGGCGCTGTCGGCGTTTGCATGGGTGGCGCCGGCCTTGGCCTTGCATGCATTCACGGTTGGCGGGATCGGGATTTTGACCTTGGGCATGATGGCGAGGGTCGCGCTCGGCCATACCGGACGCGCCTTGAAAGCCTCCAACGTGATTGCGATCGCCTTTATCGCCGTCAATCTGGCGGCCTTGTTCCGGGTGCTGGTCCCTGCACTGATGCCGACCTGGTACGGCGGCCTGGTGATGGCATCCGCCTATTGTTGGCTGGCGGCGTTTTCGCTGTTTGCGTTTTACTATGCGCCAATATTGACCGCGCCGCGCCTGGACGGCCAGCCGGGTTGAGTGTCGGCGCGCAAGGTTCTTCTTAGTTCGCCGCGCTTGAATTAGGCTATATCAACATCGGCCAGCGAATCGTCGATGTCGTTAGAGTGTAATCCGCTAACCGAGCTTTACCGGGACCCGTGGCTGTTGGCCGTACACAAGCCGGCTGGCTTACTGGTGCATCGCAGTCCCATCGATAAGCACGAAACCGAGTTCGCTCTGCAATATGCACGAGCGATGAACGGCGGCGAGCACGTCTACCCGGTGCATCGGCTGGATCGTCCCACTTCCGGTCTATTAGTGTTCGCTCGCGACCCGAGTACCGCGAGTGTCTTAGGCAAAACGCTGATGGCGGGTCAGGTTTCCAAAACCTATCTGGCGATGGTACGCGGCTGGTTGCCGGAACACGGCTTGATCGATCACCCTTTACGCGACGAGCCGGAAGACCGGCGGCGGAAAGGCGAGTCGCAGCCCGAGCGTGAAGCCCGCACCCGTTACCGGCGCCTGGCGACGACGGAAATCCCGGTTGAGATTGAAGGCCATTCGACGAGTCGCTACAGTCTGGTCGAGTTGTGCCCGGAAACCGGTCGAAAGCATCAATTGCGCCGGCATATGAAACATATCAGTCACCCTATCATCGGCGACGCCAATCACGGCCGAGGCCGCCACAACCGTTATTTCGCCGAGCGTTTCGGTCAAGGGCGATTAATGCTCGCGGCCACCGCGTTGGATTTTCCGCACCCGATTACCGGCGAGCGTCTGCATTTGCAGGCTTCGCCCGAACCGAGTTTTTTGCAAGTGCTGTCGGTGTTTCAAACTTAGGGTACGGATCGGCAGGCCTTTGCTGGAGGCATCGACGGTAGTGATCCGACTCCTTGAAAGAGACCGGTAAAACCGAGATCTCTTGCACCGAATTGTTTCTGGAGTCCTCGCCTGGATCCCTTTGATGAAGTCCGGTTTTGGATTGGCCTAAGCGGAAAACGTACTGACCGAGGGGAAGGTCCGCGCCTGCAAGTCGGCACCGAGTTCGCGCGCCGGATGTGGTAGCGCGGCGATGAATGATCAGTTAGCCAAGACCATCACGCCATCAATTTCAACACCGACGCCTCTGGGTAGAGAAGCCACGCCGACAGCGGCGCGGGCGGGGTAGGGTTGGCTGAAATATTCGGCCATGATTTCGTTGACGGTGGCGAAGTTGCCGAGGTCGGTCAGAAAGATGTTGAGTTTGACGATGTCGCTGAAATCGCCGCCGGCGGCTTGGGCGACGGCTTTCAAGTTATCGAACACGCGGCGGATTTGGACGGCGATATCGCCTTCGACCACTTGCATGGTCGCCGGGTCCAACGCGATCTGGCCGGACAGGTAAACGGTATCGCCGACTTTGACGGCTTGCGAATAGGTGCCGATCGCTTGCGGGGCATTCGGGGTGGAGATGATTTCCTTGCTCATGTTAGGCCTTGATGCGGGTGATTTTCAAAACGATGGAAAGTTTTTTCAGTTTGCGGATGATGTTGGCCAGATGGACCCGGTCGCGCACCGCCAGGATCAGCAGGTCGACCGACACTCGATCGTCCTGGCTGACGACGGTGATGTTTTCGATGTTCGAGTCCATCCCTGATATCGTCGAGGCGATCGTCGCTAGCGAACCGCGTTGGTTTAATAACTCAATGCGGATCTCGGCCGGGAATTCGCCGCTGGCTTCCGGACTCCATTCCACGTCCAACCAACTGGTTTGCTTTTTTCTGACTTCGTTGCTGTTGCGGCACTCGTGGTGATGAACGACGATGCCCTTGCCGGGATTGAAGAAGCCGATGATCGGATCGCCGGGGATCGGCCGGCAACATTTGGCCAGGCTGACGACAATGCCTTCGGTGCCTTTGATGATCAGTGGCGTACTGGCCTTGGGCACGTTGTCGTGCAGCTTGACTGCGGCGTTGACGTCGGTTTGGGCGATGTGTTTCGCGACCAGGAAGGGCATTTTGTTGCCGAGACCGATGTCTTCCAGCAAGTCGTTCAACGAGTGCTTTTTCAAGACTTGCAACACTTGCAGAATTCGGCTGTTATCGACCTGTTCGAGCTGGATGCCGATGCTTTGCAGTTCTTTTTCCAGCAGGCGGCGACCGAGGTTGATCGCTTCTTGTTGTTTGAAGTTCTTCAGATAGGCGCGAATACAACTGCGGGCCTTGGCCGTGGTGACGTAGTTCAGCCACAACGGATTGGGGCGGGCCCAGGCGGCGGTGATGACTTCGATGGTCATGCCGTTTTCCAGCTTGGTTTGCAGCGGTACCAGCTTTTTGTCGATCCGGGCCGAGATGCAGGCGTTGCCGACGTCGGTATGCACCATATAGGCGAAATCGACGATGGTCGCGCCGCGCGGCAGTTTGATGATCTTGCCCTTGGGCGTGAAGACGAAGACTTCTTGCGGAAACAGATCGACCTTGAGGTTGTCGATGAACTCCAGCGAATCGCCGGCGGACTTTTGAATTTCCAGCAAATCGCGCAACCATTCGTTGGCGCGCGCCTGTATCGTCTCGCTTTTGTCCTTATCCGACTTGTACAGCCAATGCGCGGCGATCCCGGATTCGGACATGCGATGCATGTCGTGGGTGCGGATCTGAATCTCGATCGGCACGCCGTAGGGGCCTATCAAAATGGTGTGCAGCGATTGGTAGCCGTTGGCCTTGGGTAGGGCGATATAGTCCTTGAAGCGGCCGGGCACCGGTTTATAAAGGTTGTGCACGCAGCCCAACGCCCGATAGCAGTCGTCGACTTGGGCGCAATAAATCCGGAAGGCGTAGACATCGAACACGTCGGTGAAGGAGATGCGCTTGTTCAGCATTTTTTGGTAAATGCTGGCGATATTTTTTTCGCGGCCCGCCACGGTGGCGCTGAGACTGCTTTCGTTTAAGCGATTTTGGATCGCGTTTTGGATAGTATCGATGATTTCCTTACGATTGCCGCGCGATTTTTTGACGGCATTGGAAATCACCGAATAACGGTAAGGGTGGAGCGCCTTGAACCCCAGCGATTCAAGCTGATGGCGGATCTCGTTCATCCCGAGTCGGTTGGCGATCGGGGCGTAGATTTCCAGGGTTTCCTTGGCGATCCGGCGTTTCTTGTCGGAGGGCATATTGCCCATGGTCTGCATGTTATGCAGCCGGTCGGCAAGCTTGACGACAATGACGCGCAAATCCTGAGCCATCGCCAGAAACATTTTGCGGACGTTTTCGGCTTGAGCTTCGGCACGCGAGCGGCTATCGATTTTGGACAATTTGGTGACGCCGTCCACCAGTTCGGCGACTTCGACGCCGAATTGCAGACCGAGTTGTTCCTTGCTGATCGGCGTGTCTTCGATGACATCGTGCAGGATCGCCGCCATGATGCCGTGGACATCCATGTGCATGCTCGCCAGCGTGATCGCCACCGAAACCGGATGACAAATATAGGCTTCGCCGCTACGGCGAAATTGTCCGGAATGTGCCGTCGCACCGTAATGGTAGGCGCGGACGACGTCGTTGACTTGGTCGGCATCGAGATAGCCGCGTAGGCCCTCGCAGAGCTGGTGAAGCAGTTTCTCTTCGGGATGCTCTATCGCGGGTAGGGCCGGGGCGGGTTTGGCGGCTGTCTCGGGCATGGACTTTAGATTTCGATATGGGTTTCCGAAACGTAGCCGGCGCGATGCAGACTGTCGACATTGCTTTCGGATACAAAACCGGCTGCGATCTCGCGCAGGGCCACGACGGTATCCTTGTCTTTACCGCGCGGGACGAACTCGTCCGCGCCTTTTTCCAATTGTCTGGCCCGTTTACTGGCCAGTAATACCAGTTTGAAACGGTTTTCGACATTTTCTAAACAATCTTCAACGGTAACGCGTGCCATGTTTTAACCTTGGTGAGTTTTGTGAGGATGCTTGAGCACTGAGGACGGCTCGATCTTAGGGCCTCGGCCCAAGCGGGGCTTCGATTATAAGATAAAAGGCCGGCTTAGCCAATTGCCGAACAGAGTTGCGTAGACGGGGAAATCGATAGGCAATAAAAAGCCCGCTAACGCGGGCCCGTCCTGTTGTTGTAATTATTGTTGTTATGGTTGTGGACGCCTGTCTCGAAGACAGTTTAGTTAAGCAGTTACACTAATTATTATTGTTGTTCAGCCTTTATACAGGCCGCTTCCCTCCCCCTAAAGCTACGACCGCCTTGGGTCGCATGCACTCCGTAAAAGGTGGGCGAAGTGTAGTGAAAAAAGTTCCGACTGTCCAACAAAAAATACGCGATTTCGGGATGGTTGTTTTGCCTCGAAATTATTTGAGAATTACAAGGGTTTGCGATAGATAAGTGCCTGTTAACATTGCTGTTTAGTGTTCTGCTTTGCGAGACTCCTCCTCGCTGATGAAGAAATTGAGGCGTTCGTTGAGGATGGCTTGTAGTTGAAAGCTGAGATCGGTTTCTTGTCTGGCGAGTTTGATTTGGGTCATCGCGGCTTCAGTATCGCCGCTAGCGAAATAATATTCGGCCATGTAGCGGTGGGATTCGGCCGGTTGTTTTAAATCGGCATGGATTTGCGCCAGTAGCTCGTAATAGAAGGGTTGCTGTTTTTGATAATCCGACATTGATTGCAAGACTTGTCGCGCTCTCTCGGGCTGGCTGTTTTTGATCAACGCCCGGGTGAGTTCGATCTTGATCGCGTCGTTGCTGGGAAAGCGCTCGCTGGTTTTGCTTAATAGGTTGCTGGCTTTTTGATAGTCGTGGCTGTCCATTGCGGTTCTAGCCAGCGCGAACGGGTATTGCGGTTGATTCGGATATTGGTCGGTCAATTGCTGAAAGATTTCTGAGGCCTGGGCGAATTCTTGAGCGTCCTGGTGGATCAAGCCGATGCCATAGCGTGCTACCGCCCGCTGTTCCGTCGTGCCCTGCAGTTCCAAGGTCGCGAAGTGCTTTAGCGCCGATTTTTTATCGCTCGCGGTGGTGACCATCAGCTTGGCTTTCGTCAATAGGTAGCCGAGCGAGTCGGGAATTTGCCGATAGGCATAGGTTTCAGCCCTGCCGCGGGTGTCGGCGATCCGGCTTTCGGAGACCGGGTGGGTACGTAAAAACTCAGGTACGCCCTTGCCGTAATAGCGGGTCGATTGCATTAGTTTTTCGAAGAATACCGGCATCGCGCGCGGATCGAAATTGGAATCGGCCAACGTCTGCATGCCGACCCGATCGGCTTCTTTTTCGTGTTCGCGGGTAAAATCGATCTGAAACTGAATATTACCGGCCTGGACCGCCATCAGGGCCGCCTGGCCCATGTTCGGCGATTGAGTGGCGACCAGAATGGCCGCTAACGTCGCGGCGACGGTCGGTATCGACATTTTGCTGGCTTTTTCGATCGAGCGGTATAAATGGCGTTGAGTGACGTGGCCGATCTCGTGAGCCATGACCGACGCCAATTCGCTTTCGGATTCGGTCAAAAGTATCAAGCCGGAATTGACGCCGATGTAGCCGCCGGGGCCGGCAAAGGCGTTGATATCCGGTTCCATGACCACGAAAAAATGGAACGGCGTTGCCGGATTGTCGCTGTGCGCCGCCAATTGCCTGCCAATGTTTTGAATGTACTGCTCGATTTCCAGGTCTTGACTGATTTCGGCCTGAGTGTGCAGATTGCGGAAAAATGCCTCGCCGAATTCCCGTTCCTGGACCGGCGAGATCAGCGCGCCCGCGGAATCACCCATGTCCGGTAGTTGCATTTTTTCGATTTCAATGGCTCCGCCAGAGGCGGTGAACAAAGTCAGGCTTAAGCCGAGAATTAGGGCAGTCAATTTCATGAAGGCTGGGACAGCAAACGGCGGTCAAGGGTTCAATCGCGCAAGGATTCGCGGCAAAGTCGTTAGAGCCGTATTAAAATGCGGCGTATGGTTGAATTTGCCCGGTACATTTTACAGCGTGATGAAATTTGCAGTACAGGTTAATGGTAGTCCTTATTTGACCAATGCCGGTTTGCACGCATTTCGGTTTGTGGAAGCGGCATTGGCCCAAGGTCACGAGGTCGTTCGGGTATTTTTTTATCGCGATGGTGTCTACCATGCGTTCCGCTACGCCAGTCCGCCCGATGATGAGCGAGCACCGGTCGCGGACTGGAGTCGATTGGCGGAACTGAATGGCATCGATTTGGTGGTTTGCATATCGGCGGCGCAACGGCGCGGCCTGTTGTGCGCGGACGAGGCGCGGCGCCAGGGTAAAAACGACGATGATGTGGCGCCCGGTTTTCGGATTGCCGGCTTGGGGCAATGGCTGGAAGCGACTTTGGTCGCGGACCGTTATTTGACGTTCTAATCGCCATGAAAAAACGTTACTTGTTTATGTTGTCCCAGGCCCCGCATTGCGGTAACGGTGTCCAGGAAGCCTTGGACTTGATCTTAACGACCGCCGCATTCGATCAGACCGTTGGTGTGTTGTTCGTCGATGATGGCGTCTGGCAGGTGGTCGAGGGGCAGCGAGCGAGTGGGCTAGGGCTAAAAGATACGGCGGGAATGTTCGAAGCGCTGGCTTTTTATGGGGTCTCCGACGTGTTTGTCGAACATGAGTCCCTGATCGAACGCGGTGTGGAGGTCTTTGTGCCGATAATACCTCTGAAGCCGCTTGGGCGCCGCGATTTGCCCGCGCTTTTCAGCGGCTACGATGTGGTCGTGGGCGGCTAAGGTTCACGTTTCCGATCGTGGATACGCTAGAATTGCTGGAATATCGATTGAATCCTATCTAAAAATTTGAGGACAGAGCGGCCATGGCGGACGAAATTACAGAAAAAAGGCGATATTTTCGGGTCAACGACACGATTAACTTGTTGCACAAAGTCATCGACAAAAATCACGTCAAGGTATTGAGCCATGTGTCCGACGATGTGCTCAGCAACTGTTCGCTCGCGTCCGCGTTGGAAGTGCTTAATCAAGAGGCCAGATTATTGGCGCCGAGATTGGAACGGCGCGATCCGGATCTGTTCGAATATTTGAAGTTGCTGGATACCAAAATCAATTTGATCGCCCAGGTGTTGACCAGCCAGTCCGAGCAATTTTCGGAACACGATACCCGGGAAGTCAGCCTGAGCGCCACCGGTTTGGCGTTTAGCAACGAAACGCCGGTGTCGGAAGGTGAAGTTCTGGAACTGAGAATGTTGCTGACGTCCTGCATGGCGGTCATTGTCGCTTACGCCAGAGTCGTGCACTGCAAGGATATTTCTGCGGATAATCCCGAGCGGCCGTACGCGGTTTGCGTGGAATACATCAACATGAAAGAAGACGACAGGGAGTTATTGATCAAGCATGTGGTTAAAAAACAGCTGCAACAACTACGCGATAAAAACGAAACTTGAAACGGCCTGGGCCCTTAGTTGCGGGACGGTTCATTGATTTCTCCGGTCGATAGACAACTCATTGCCCTTTTGGTCGACGGGCGATTTCATTCAGGTACCGAATTGGCGGGAGCGCTCGGCGTCAGTCGCTCGGCGGTCTGGAAGCATTTGCAAGGGTTGAGCGAGCTGGGTATTGAAATATTGGCCGTGTCGGGTAAGGGTTACCGTTTGGCTACACCTATGGATCTGTTGGACAGTGAGCGAATTTTCGCTTATTTGCACCATCGCGCTTCCGGTCTCTTGACTGGATTGGAGGTCCACGGCCTTATTGCTTCCACCAATACCTACTTACACGAACTTGCCGAACAAGGTGTGCCTGGCGGCCTGGTTTGCCTCGCCGAACGCCAAACAGCCGGCAAGGGGCGGCGTGGTCGGCAATGGGTTTCGCCGTTTGGGCGGAATATTTATTTGTCGATACTATGGCGTTTTCAAGGCGGTCCCGCCGCCATCGCCGGACTGAGTCTGGCGCTGGGCGTAGCGACAATCCAAGCGTTGCGTCAGTTGGGCGCTCACGACGTCGGATTGAAATGGCCTAACGACATCTATTGGCGACAGCGGAAATTGGGCGGTATTTTGATTGAAGTTTCCGGTGAAAGCGACGGACCCTGCCATGCGGTGGCCGGACTAGGATTGAATGTCGATATGTCGGCCAAGCAAGGTGAGGCTATCGATCAGGACTGGGCGGATTTGGTGGCGGTCTTGGGCGGCTCCGCTCGTCCCGATCGCAATCGGGTCAGCGGTGTGTTACTAAATCATTGGCTTCCGGTGTTGGCGGAGTTCGAGCAGCGTACCCTGGTCGATTACATCGAAGACTGGCGTGAGGTCGATTGCATGGTGGGAAAAACGGTGGATATTTCAATAGGGAGCCTTGCGCATCGCGGAACTGTGGCCGGCATCGACGACCAAGGTTTTCTGTTGCTAACGGATGCGAACGGTGAGCTACGCCGCTTCGCGTCCGGCGAGGTGAGTTTTAGCAAATCGTGATTTTATTGGTCGACCTGGGTAACAGCCGTTTGAAATGGGCATTGGCGGTCGACGGTAAGGTCGGCGACCTCCACGCGGTCGATTATCGACAAGCCGGATTCGCAGCTTGGTTACGGCGGCAATGGCAAATATATGCCACACCCGATTGTATCGGCGTCGCCGCTGTCGGTGCGCCGGCAGTCCTCGACGATGTGCTGAGCGTGGCGCAATCGTTGTGGCCGGGGGTGGCGATTGTGAAGCCGTTATCGACGGCGAGCTCAGCGGGAGTCGTTAATGCTTACCGCTTTCCCGATAAGCTTGGAATTGATCGATGGCTGGCTTTGCTGGCGGTTCGCCGTGATTATCCGGGGCAATGGTGTGTCGTTGACTGCGGGACCGCAATCACGTTGGACTTGCTTTCCGAAGATGGCCGGCATCAGGGTGGTCTAATAGCTCCTGGCGTTAGCCTGATGAAGGGGGTATTGGCGTCTGGTACGGAGGTACTGCCGCTGGTCGAACGGCAAGCGGACTTTGGGCTTGGAATGACTACCGAAGCGGCCATCGATAGTGGTGTGTTGTCCGCTGCAATCGGGTTGATAGAGGCGACTTTGATCAGGCATCCGCATTACCGATTATTAATGTGCGGCGGCGATGCTGAGCTGTTACAGGGGCTTTTGACGGTGGAGGCCGTCGTCGATGTCAAATTAGTATTAAAGGGTTTGCTGATCTGTTGCGAGGCGGGCCGGAGATGAGGTTTTTTTTTCTGCTATTGTGCTTAGCAAATGCTGTGTGGTTTTTTTGGGAGCTGCACTCCGGTGCTTTCAATGCGCCAACGTCCGGCGATTCGACCGCGCCGCCGATACTACTGGTTTCCGAACGCGAGAATGCCCGGCGGGGAGCGGCGATTTCGGCAATCGTCGACCGCTATTCGCAGAGCTCGCTCGCTTCCGCCACCCAAGAGGTTTCAGCGTTTTTCAGCCAACCGCACGATTTGCAAATCACGCAGCGTGATCCCCAAACGGCGGACAGCAAGGCTCGAGAAAACCGCGACCGTTCCGGCTGTCTGCGAATCGGACCCTTTGTCGATCGCCTGGAGATGAGGCGTTGGCTGGCTGCGAAATCCTTGACAGCGGTCGATTCCTACAGTGACGAATTCACCGTTCCCGGCGATTTTCAAGTGTACTTTCCGCCTGCTAGGGACGCCGAGCAATTACGCATCAACAAAATGATGCTTAGAGCTAAAGGCTTGACGGATTTTTGGCCGATTCCATCCGGCGATTTGAAAGGCGCATTGTCTCTGGGCGTATTCACCGAAAAATCGCGGGCGATTCTTTACCGCGACCAGCTTGTCAAACAGGGGATTGTGGCGGCCGTACGTCAGCGCAACCGCATTCGGCCGGTTTGGTACGCTCTGATCCGGCAAGGTGTTGTCGATAGGCTTCAAGACGATGCCGTTACCGTTACTGATGCGGATTGCCGTTCGCACCGGATTGGTGAATAAACGGCCTGTTGAACACTAACGTGCGAAATTCTGTTGGTTTTTTTTACATAATCGAATCCTAATGTTTTTAAGTTTTTGATTTTTAACATGTTGAATACATGGTATGCATATTGCAGTAATAAAATTGACATGAGCATTTGGCACGAAGTCACTTGCGCATGTCTCTCTTATGATCGGCATTGTGGATCAATATCGGTTCTAGGAAAGGTTGGCTATTAGGATGGCCTTTTGTTAACGTTAACTATGGGGAAAATCAATGAAGATGATTTTATCTTTCAAAAAATGTTTGGCGGTGTGCCTGTTGATGGTTGCCAACGCTGCTTCTGCAAGCGTTGTGTGGGAACCTACCGACGGTGACATCAATTTTATTACCCTTGCTTCTGTGTTGGGTTTTTCGGGTGCAGAATTCGGCATTTTCGAAGATTCCGCCACATCAAGCAGTGCAATGCCTGTTTTGACATTCACTGGCGGCGCTACTGTTAGCTTTGCGGCTGCTAGCGGTTCCGATTGGACCGTGAGCTTGCTCAGCGATCCTAGCGTTACCGGCACATTGAAAGGCTCAAGTCATTTTCAATTTGGTATGAAAACCAGCGGTGGTACTTGGACCAATGTTAAGAAAGGCTTGGAATTGGTTGACAATTCCTACTTGCTGGCGTTCGGTAGCAAACTGCTGACCGACATCGCATTGGTTACCGACATCGCTCCGTCAACCGTCGTTGACGACAATCCAGTCTCTCAAGTTCCGCTGCCGGCTTCCATTTGGATGCTGACCAGCGCATTGTTGGGCTTGTTGTACACTGGCCGCCGTAAATCGGTCGTGAATGCCTAATTAGCTAATTTTTAGGTAGGATTGGAAACCGGGGCCGCGTTAGCGGCCCCGGTTTTTTTTCGCGCGTCGGTTTTTGGATTTTGCAATTCGAACGGGTAGACTGGCACGGTCAGCCCTTTGATGCAGTGCTAATGCCGCCATGATCAGGCTGGTGCCGACGACGGTTTTCATCGTGATCGGTTCGCGGTTGGCCAGATAACCCAGTAATAACGACAATACCGGTGTCATCAGGTTCATCATGGCCACGTCGGTGGCCGGCAGTTGTCCAAGCACGTAGTAATACAAGGCAAATCCCAGTGTTGTTGCCACGACACCGAGATAGACGATCGCATATAGAGTTTGTGGCTGAATTTGTGTCGGTAGGGCGCCGTCGTCCAATATTAGCCAGGTCAACCAGTATAAAGGCACCGAAATCAGCAATCCGCCGGTGATCTGCTGCACCGACGGTAGTTTGGCGTCGATTTGCTTAACCCAGACCGCGCTAGCCGCGTGAATAAAGGTTGCCAGCAATATGCCGAGCGTGCCTTGAATGGCCATTGGATGCAATTCCCTGGCCGAGCTGAACATCACGGCCAAACCAAAAGCGCCTAGGCTGTAAGCCGCTAGTTTTCGCCAACCTAGGCTGCGCTCCTTTAGGTAAGCGGCAGCCATGAACGCCGTCATGAATGGGCCGAGGCCGAAAATGACCGAGATCCAGCCTGACGGTACGAAACGCGCCGACCAATAGGTGATCAACATACTGGCATAAATCTGCATCGAAACGGCTAAATAGGTGCGTAGCGCTAGCCGGTGACAAGGCAAGCCTTTCCGACGCAGTAATAACAGAACCAGCAGGCAGGCCAAACCAATGGACATCCGGCCGGTCGCGCCAAACACGTAGCTGACACCAATGCTGCTCCATTTTATCGCCAGTGGTGTCGTGGTCCAGATCAGGACGACCCCGAAATAGGCTAGCGCGAGCTGTGGCTTCAACTCGGATGCTGTCGGTTGGCGACCAGCTGCTCAACGACAGCCGGATCGGCTAGCGTGGAGGTGTCGCCCAAATCGCTGAACTCGTTGGCGGCAATCTTGCGCAAGATACGTCGCATGATCTTACCGGAGCGCGTTTTGGGCAGTCCCGGCGACCATTGAATCGCATCGGGCAGCGCAATCGCGCTGACTTCTTCGCGGACCAAATTCTTCAGTTCCGCTTTCAGGGTCTCGTTGCCTTCGACGCCGACATTCAAAGTCACGTAAGCGTAAATTCCTTGACCCTTGATTGGGTGCGGAAAACCGACGACCGCCGCTTCGGCGACCTGGTCGTGTAGGACCAGCGCGCTTTCGATTTCGGCAGTGCCCAGGCGGTGACCGGAAACGTTTAATACGTCGTCGATACGGCCGGTAATCCAGTAATAGCCGTCGGCGTCGCGGCGGGCGCCGTCGCCGGCGAAATAGTAACCGGGAAATTTGCTGAAATAGGTATCGACGAAGCGTTGATGGTCGCCGTAGACGCTACGGGCTTGACCCGGCCATGGAAAGGTCAATACCAGTATGCCTTCCGCTTCGCCGTCCAGCGGATGGCCTTCGGGATCCAAGATGGCCGGTTGAATACCAAAGAACGGGAGGGTTGCCGAACCGGGTTTCAATGCGGTCGCGCCTGGCAGAGGCGTAATCAGAATGCCGCCCGTCTCGGTTTGCCACCAAGTGTCGACGACGGGGCAGCGTTGATCGCCGACTACGCGGTAATACCATTCCCAGGCTTCGGGGTTGATGGGTTCGCCGACGCTGCCCAGTACGCGCAAGGAGTCGCGGCCAGTACGCTGAACGTAGGCATCGCCTTGCGCCATCAGTGCGCGTATCGCGGTCGGCGCGGTATAAAAAATGTTGACCCGGTGCTTATCGATGACTTGCCAGAAGCGATCGGGTTCGGGGTAGGTTGGGACCCCCTCGAACATCAACGTGGTCGCGCCGTTGCAAAGTGGGCCGTACAGTACGTAGGAATGCCCGGTGATCCAGCCTATGTCGGCCGTACACCAATAAACGTCGCCTTCCCGATAGTCGAACACATACTTGTGGGTCATCGCGGCATACAGTAAATAACCGCCGGTCGTGTGCAAAACGCCCTTGGGCAGGCCGGTCGATCCGGACGTATAGAGAATAAACAACGGATCCTCGGCGTCCATTAACTCCGGCTCGCAGGTCTCGTCGGCACTCTGCATCGCTTCGTGGTAGCAGACGTCGCGGCCGTCGCTCCACGGAATATCGTGACCGGTATGCTTGATGACGACGACGGTTCGCAGGTTCGGGCATTGCTTGGCGGCCTTGTCCACGTTCAGTTTGGAATGGACGATTTTGCCGCCCCGGTAGCTCTCGTCGGCGCAGATCAAAAACCGGCAGTCGGCGTCGAGTATGCGGTCGCGCAGGGCGTCGGCGGAGAAGCCGCCGAACACAATGGAATGAATCGCGCCGATCCGGGCGCAGGCTAAAATCACGACGGCGGCCTCGGCGATCATCGGCAGATAAATACAAACCCGGTCGCCTTTACCGACGCCGTGCGATTTCATCACGTTCGCAAATTTGCAAACTTGGCGGTGTAGTTCCCGGTAAGTCAGGGTGCTGTGGTGGCTTGGATCGTCACCTTCCCAGATGATGGCGATTTGGTCGCCGCGAGTGGCCAGATGCCGATCCAGGCAATTGACGGTGACATTCAGCTTGCCGCCGATGAACCACTGAATTTCGCCGCGCGGGTAATCGTGAGCCAGTACGCTATCCCAACGGCGCTCCCAGTCCAAAAATTGTTCCGCCTGCTCGGACCAGAAAGCTTCCGGATCGTCTATCGACCGACGATACATTTCATGGTAGCGGTCGGTGTCGATATGGGCGCCGGCGGCGATGGCCGGGATCACCGGATACAGTTTCTGGTCGGACATCTTCATCTCCTTTTTTAATAATCGTGGGCGACAGGTTGGCTAATTCGGGCGACGCCGCTGAGTTGCGCCGGTTGCCAATGGCGGATTCCCCAGTCGACTAAATCCGCGATCGAAGCATTACGCAACGACGGGGGTGGCGCTTGGTTCAGCAAGCATAGCAACCGATATAAGGTGCGAGCGCCCGAGTGGGTGCTGACGGCGGCGGCACGGCTTTGCTTGCTGAGTTTTTGGCCGTTACCGTCGACGATGACGGGGATGTGCGCGTACGTTGGCGGAGCTTGCCCGAATAGCTGGTACAAATAACACTGCCTGGGCGTGGAGTCCAATAAATCGTAACCCCGCACGACATGGTTGACCCCTTGCCGACAATCATCGACGATCACCGCCAATTGATAGGCGAAAATCCGGTCCTTACGTAGGACGACGAAATCGCCGACCTGTTCGGCCAGATTTTGCCGCATCGGCCCTTGCAAGCGATCGATAAAGCGGACGTCTTGGTTCGGGCAGGCGAGCCTCAACGCATGAGCTTGGCTGGGATCGGGATTCTGATTTCGACAATAGCCTGGATAGCGATCCGGCGAGTCGGCCAATTTGGCGCGACTGCAAATGCAGCGATAAATCAGGCCTCGCTCGCGGAGCCGTTCGATCGCGGCGGCGTATTCGTCCAGATGTTGGCTTTGGAAGGCGATTTCGTCATCCCATTGCAGCCCGAACCCGAATAATGTGTCGATGATACGTTCGGCGGCACCGGCTACGTTACGCGGTGTATCGAGATCGTCGATTCGCAGCAACCAGCGACCGCCGTGGCTGCGGGCATCCAGAAAGCTGGCCAGCGCGGTGTAGAGCGAGCCGAGATGAAGTGGGCCGGTGGGCGAGGGCGCGAACCGGCCGATGTAGCGTACCGAATCGGGTTGCGCAATCAACCCAGTTGTTTCTCGCGGATTTCGTCCAGGGTTTTGCAATCGATGCACAGGGTCGCGGTCGGGCGGGCTTCCAGACGGCGGATGCCGATCTCAATGCCGCAGGTTTCGCAATAACCGTAATTGCCGGATTCGATTTCCTTCAAGGCTTCATCAATCTTCTTGATTAATTTGCGCTCTCGGTCGCGGGTGCGCAATTCCAGGCTGAATTCGGATTCCTGGGTCGCTCTATCGTTGGGATCGGGGAAATTGGCGGCTTCGTCCTGCATATGCGTGACCGTGCGGTCAACTTCCTTCATCAGGTCGGATTTCCATTTGTTCAAAATCGCAGCAAAGTGCTTGAGCTGCGCTTCGTTCATGTACTCTTCGCCATCTTTTTCCTCGTAAGGTTTAAAAGAATATTCTGACGTAGCAGGTTGAGAATTGTTCATCCAATGACTCCTGGCGGACTGAAAAAATCGGGGCTTTTTATCAGAATAGCCAGGGGCAAGCAAGAAGTTTGTTATGATGCGGCTCTTTTGGTTTCTGGGTCGGTGGGAATGAAGCAGCATATTGCGGAACGGATGCACGGGATCAGCGCGTTTTACGTGATGGAACTTTTGCAGCGCGCCAAGCAATTGGAAGCTCGGGGGCGCGACGTGATTCACATGGAAATCGGCGAGCCCGATTTTCCGACGCCGCCGGCGGTGATCGCTGCCGGGAACCGGTTTCTGCGGACCGGCGAAGTTAAATACACCCCAGCAGCCGGATTACCGGCGCTGCGCGAGGCTATCGCCGATTATTATCATGCGGCCGGTATCAACGTCGATGCCCGGCGAATTTTCGTGACACCAGGTGCTTCCGGTGCGTTTTTGTTGGCTTTCGGTATCAGCATCAATCCTGGCGAGCGGATTCTGATGGCCGATCCTTGCTATCCCTGTAACGATAATTTTGTTCGGCTATTCGGCGGACGTAGCGAATTAATTCCAGTTGGCGCGGACGACGATTACCAGCTCAGTGCCGACCTGATCGCCGAACACTGGGGCGCGGAATGCAAAGGCGCGCTGATTGCGTCGCCGTCGAATCCGACCGGTACCGTGATAGGCCGGGAAGCGCTACGTCAAGCCATCGCCAAGGTTGCCGAGTTGGGCGGTTGCTTTTATTCGGACGAAATCTATCACGGCCTTGTCTACGACGATGCGGTGTCCAGCGCATTGGCCTTTAGCGACAAAGTCTTCGTTATCAACAGTTTCTCCAAATTTTTCGGCATGACCGGTTGGCGGGTCGGCTGGTTGGTGGTGCCCGAAGAATTTGTCGATGCGGCGGAGCGCTTGGCGCAAAACATTTTTATAGCCACCTCCACCCAATCGCAGTATGCCGCGCTGGCGAGCTTTACCCCGGAAAACTTGGCGGAACTCGAAGCGCGGCGGCAGGAGTTTCAGCGCCGACGCGACTTTCTGTGCGAAAATTTGCCGAAACTGGGGTTTCGCATTGCCCGCAAACCGCAAGGCGCTTTTTACGTCTACGCGGACAGCAGCGATTTGGCGGACGATAGTTTCGAATTCGCCAAAGAGTTGTTGGAAACCCAGGCCGTGGCCGTGACGCCTGGCAGGGATTTTGGCGTTTATCGCGCCGATCGGCACATTCGTTTTGCATATACCGCTTCTGTCGATAGAATGGCCGCCGCGCTGACCCGATTGGAAACCTTTTTATGCCGATAACCCAATACACCCCACAACAACTTAAACAACGCCTGGAAGCCGAGCCGGCGCCGCTACTGCTGGATGTTCGCGAACCCCACGAGTTCGCCTATGCCCGTATCGAAGGCAGTCAGTTGATTCCGTTGCAACAGATTTCGCAACGACTGGACGAGCTGGATACCGAGCGCGATATTGTCGTGATTTGCCATCACGGCATGCGTAGCCAGCAAGCCTGTTTCTTTTTACAACACCATGGCTATAGTCGCCTATATAACTTGCAGGGCGGTATAGACGCTTGGTCGCTGGCATGCGATTCCGGCGTTCCGCGATACTAATAGACACAGAGCGTTATCGGCCGCTGTTCTTTGCGAATGGCTACGATCGCGGCGCTGCTAAGCTCTCCGCGATGGGGAGCTGTATCCGGACGCCGCGGCGTCCGGACTCGCAAGATTTTGATCCGCAATATTAAAAATAAAAAATCGCCATGTTTTTGAAAGAGTTTTATGAAGTTCGCGACGGTGGTATCGCCATCAGCGCCGATCAGGCCAGCATGTTTGCCAAGGAAGTGGCGCACGACTTTAATCCTTTGCACGATGCCGATGCCAAGCGCTTTTGCGTACCCGGCGATTTATTGTTTTCGCTTGTATTGGAAAAATACGGGCTCAGCCAGAACATGCACTTTATCTTTTCCGGCATGGTGGGTCACAACGTCCTGTTGAATTTCCCGGAGACCGATGCCGAGCGCTTCGATGTGACCGACAGTCAACAAGATAAGACCTATCTACAAATCGAGCGCTCCGGCGATGTGATCCGCGATCCCAGCCTGATCGAGGCCCTGATCCGCGATTACGTGGCGTTTTCCGGGCAGAATTTTCCGTACGTGCTGGTGCCGCTGCTAGCCAAGGAAAATGTGATGTTCAACATCGACCGGCCGTTGGTGATCTACGAAAGCATGACGCTACATCTGGATTGCATGCAATTCAGCGAGCCGCGTCTGGAAATGTTGGAACCCAAGATGGAGGTCAACGGCAAACGCGCGACGGCTTATCTGTACTTTCAGATTTGCTGCGGTGACGCGGTGGTCGGTTCCGGCTTCAAGAAGCTGGCCGTCAGCGGCTTGCGGGATTACGAAGCCGAGCCGATGCAAGCCTTCGTCGACGAGTATCTGGCGCGCAAGCACGGATATCTGAGCAATCTGGCGGTCGCCGAGGTTGGCTGAGGTCTGATTACTGGTAGCCGCGAACACGTGCCGCCCAAACCGCAGCGGTTAAGGATTCAAGTGGGTGGCAGCCTAACCGTGGCCGCCAAACCACCCAGTTCGGCGGATCGGCTCAAGGCTAGGCTGCCGCCGTAGTAGCCGGCAATGTCGTGGACGATGGCTAGTCCCAGCCCGTGGCCGGGTGTGGCTTCGTCCAGACGCAACCCTCGCTGCACCATTTGCCGCAGTTGCTGCTTGTCGCAACCGGGGCCGTCGTCCGCGATTCGTAACGTCAAACCTTCCCGTTCCGCGACTTCGATGACAATTCGCGATTTGGCCCACTTGCAGGCGTTATCGAGCAGGTTGCCTATCATTTCCAGCATGTCCTCGCGGTCCAGATGCAATAACTGATCGGGCGCTCGTATCTCGAAAGACAAGGCCTTTTCCGCGTAAATGACCTGCATCAGCTCGCACAGCGCCGTTAATTCCACATGGGGATTGAAGGTCGCGCCGGGTTGGGCGTTTCCGGAAATCCGCGCTCGTTTCAATTCACGGTCTATCCGTTTCAATATCGTTTGGTTCTGTTGTTCCAACTGTCGTTTCAATTCCGGCAAGTCGCGTAGCGCCGGATTTTCGGCCAGCCGAAACAGCATCGCCAACGGCGTTTTCAAGGCGTGCGCCAGATTGCCGATCGCGGTCCGCGATTGGTGAAGGCGGCGTTCAACCAACATCAATAGCCGGTTGACTTCCTTGACCAGCGGTCGGATTTCGAACGGAACCTCGGCTTCGATCTGACGCTGCTGACCGTGGGCGATGGCCGCCAGTTCGCCGGTAACCGCGCGTAGCGGTCGTAACGATCGTTTAACGTCGGCGGTTTGCAGCGCGATCGCCGCGACCAGCACCGTCAGACTCAATGCCAGATAGCCGATTCGGATCGCGGTGATGTCTCGACCGATGTCGGTCAAGTCCTCGGCGGTACTGATGCTGATGGTGTGGCCGGCTTTGGCGAATCCGCGGCTTAAGACTAATAACAGTTGGTCGTGGGGACCGGACTTGAAATGGAATTGTCTGGTAGTATCGACGGCCATGGCCTCGAAAGGTAGCGTCGTGCCGGCGAGTGAGCGCGAATAAATCGGCTTGCCGTCGATGTGTAGCACGAAATAGTGGCCCGAATAGGCTTGGCCGTAAACCGAGCCGGCGTGGCTGGTATCGAAGCTGGGCTGGCCGTCGGCGTCGAAGTCGAGGGTGTCCAGTATCGAGTCGCTGTCGTGAGTCAGGCGGGTCAACATCTGTTTTTCGGCAACCGAGCGTATCACCCAGTCGGCCGCCAGCCAATGCAATGCAAATATCACGCATAAGATAGCCGCTAGCCCGCGATTCAAGCGTAAGCGCAATGAAATCACGCGGTTTGCCCAAATACGTAACCTTGGCCGCGCCGAGTAGCGATCAAATCCTTGCCGAGTTTGCGGCGTAAACGGTTGACGTAGACTTCGATGACATTGCTGTCCGGATCGCCGTCCATTTCATAGACATGCTCCATCAAATCGGTTTTCGTCAAAATTTGGCCGGAGTGCAGCATGAAATAGCGTAACAGACGAAACTCCAGCGAGGTTAACTGAGCGGATGGCTGACCTTCCATCGTAACGGTTTGCAAT
The DNA here is from genome assembly GCF_001856095.1 of Methylomonas sp. LWB. Taxonomy (NCBI): domain Bacteria; kingdom Pseudomonadati; phylum Pseudomonadota; class Gammaproteobacteria; order Methylococcales; family Methylococcaceae; genus Methylomonas; species Methylomonas sp. LWB. The sequence goes on along the minus strand of NZ_MKMC01000078.1, from coordinate 12,169 downwards.
TCTTCATCCAAAGTAACGCCGGCGCAGGTCAGACCGGTGTTGGTGATTCCATGGCAGCGTTTTAACAACGCCCGGATGCGCGCCTGCAATTCTTCGATGTGAAAGGGCTTGCCCAGGTAATCGTCCGCGCCGGCTTTAAAACCGTCGACTTTTTCGTGCCAGGCGTCGCGCGCGGTCAGCACGATGACCGGCATGGCGTTACCGGCGTCCCGCCATTTCTTAAGGACTGCCAGACCCGACAGCTTGGGCAGCCCCAAATCCAAGACCGCGATGTCGTAATTCTCCGTGGCGCCCAGGAATTCGCCTTGTTCGCCGTCGTAGGCCAAGTCGACCGCGAATCCGGCAATTTCAAGTTCGACCTGGATCGAGCGGGCCAGGTCGGTGTCGTCTTCTATCAGCAGCAGTCTCATCGCAAATGGGCAAACGGTAAAATAGGGATATTGTAGTGCAGCGACGTAGGCAAGGGATTAACACACGCATGACGAAGCGTTTCTAAGCTCCGTGCCTGGCGATGATTTAATCTGTTTTTAATCGCCTATTCAGAACCGGTTTATCTGAATTTGGTCTGATACCTCGCGCTTACCGTGCTTGGCCCAGTCCCTCTGGTCGGCCGGGAGTCGCCGGTGAACACGGTTGCGGACGTTTTAGTGGCGCCCCTTCCGAGTTCCCGTTGCACTTCTGCGTTCGTAGTGCGTTCGGAGCCACTTAATCTCATCGGCTTTGTTTATCGTTCATCGATCGATGGACGACGATTTCTCCTCTAATTTTACTGACCTCGTGTCTGGCATGGTCCGTGGGCGCCGATAGCCTCGGGGTATTCTCGCTACACGGCTTTTCCGCCGAATCAAGGATCGGTATTTTGTCCGCGCAAAAAAAAAGCCCCCGTCCACAAGTGACGGAGGCTATGTAGTATTGCTAGCTTCGGAGGGGTTGCTAGCTTAACAACGAGGGAGGTACAACGAGGAACTAAGCACGCAGGTTCCGATGCAAGTCCAGGTTGCTGGACAGCGACGCCGCGCCGAACAGCAGTGTGGAGAAAATGAACTCGCCGGAAACGAAACCGAATACGCCAGCGGTAAAAAACAGGCCGGTTAATACGTCTCTATAAAATAAAAGGGGTTTGTTCATGTCGGACTCCTAAGACAGCATCGGTTGATTCGTGAAGACGGTTCTATGATAACAATTGTGAAAATATTTACAATAATGCTGATAGTGCATGATTTGTTTTTATATAGGAAACAATTGCGGTCTGGCTCGTTAGCGGCCGTGTTGTAGCCTGGAGCATTTACGGCGTATGCTGTCGGCTCACTTGTAGGGAGAATCCCGCGATGAGTCATCACGCCAATGTATTACGAGCTATCTTTCATGATCCCATCAGCGCCAACATCCATTGGCGGGAAGTCGAATCGTTGCTGCATCACTTGGGCGCCACGATAGAGTCCGGTCACGGCGCCAAGTTTCGAGTGGTGTTAAACCAATTCGAAGGTTTTTTGCATCATCCGCACCACGGCGGTGTCTTCGCCAAGCAGGATGTCAAACACGTCCGGGAACTGCTGGAGCGAGCCGGCGTCACTCCTTCCTCTTACGACGAGCAGCACGGGAAGTGACCAGTGCTGTCGTAAACCGATACCCGACATGATCACCCACGAATTGAGCAATCCGACGATGACCGACTTAAATGCCGTTTTTCAACGTTTCCTGACTACGCCGCTGGATGATTTGTTGGGCGGGCAAGACGTCAAGCCCGAGGAGAAATTGCTGGCGCTGTTTCGGCGTTGCGCCGCCGAAGTGCCGGCCTACCGCCAGTTTCTGGCCGAGCGCGGCGTCAGCCCCGAGCAAGTGGTCGACTATGCCGAATACTCCCGCTTACCGTTGATGAGCAAACAAGATTACATGCGGGCCTACCCGCTGGCTCAACGTTGCTTCGGCGGCAGTTTGGCCGGAGCCGACCGGGTCGCGGTATCTTCCGGTTCGACCGGCCAGCCGACGTTCTGGCCGCGCTCCGCCGCTGACGAATTGGATGTGGCCCTGCGTTTCGAGCAGGTCTTCAAGGACAGCTTCGCCGCCGATCGCCGTACGACCCTGGCCGTGGTGTGTTTTGCGCTGGGCAACTGGGTTGGCGGTTTATTCACGACCTCATGCTGCTGGCATTTGGCGCGCAAGGGCTACCGACTAATGGTCGCGACGCCGGGTAACAACAAGGCCGAAATCTTTCGGGTGGTGCGCGAGCTGGCGCCGCAATTCGAGCAAACCGTGTTATTGGGTTATCCGCCCTTCATCAAGGATGTTATCGATGCCGGTAATGCCGAGGGCATCGTTTGGTCGGACTTCAACCCAAAATTGGTGTTTGCCGGCGAGGTGTTTAGCGAGGAATGGCGGGCCTTGGTCGGCGAACGCATCGGTGCCGAGCGAGCGGCATTCGATTCGGCGTCGCTGTACGGTACCGCCGACGGCGGGGTGTTGGGCAACGAAACACCGCTGAGCATCGCGATTCGGCGTTGGTTGGCCCGTCATCCCGACGAGGCCCGCGCATGGTTCGGCGAGTCACGCTTGCCGACGCTGGTGCAATACGACCCGGCGAGCCGCTTCTTCGAAGTCGAAGCCGATACCTTGGTGGTATCGGGCGAGAACAGCGTGCCGCTGGTGCGCTACCACATCGCCGACAAAGGCGGCGTCATCCCGTATCGGCAAATCTGGGAGCGCTTGCGTGCCGCCGGTATCGAGACGGTGACCGATCTGGGCTTGCCTAGCGATTTTAAACCGCGCGAGCTGCCGTTCGTGTTCGTGTTCGGCCGGGCGGATTTCACGGTGTCCTATTACGGCGCCAATATTTATCCGGAGAATGTCACGGTAGGATTGGAACAACCGGAGTTGACCGGCTGGTTGACCGGCAAATTTGTGTTGCAAGTCAGGGAAAACGTCGCCGGCGACAGCGAGTTGCAGGTCGCGGTGGAAGTCTTGCCGGATGTCGATCCCGAACACGTTGATGCGGGGCGGGTCGCCGAATCGATCAAAGTCCAGCTATTGCGGCTCAACAGCGAATTCGCTCACTACGCGCCGGCCGAACGGCAAACGCCGATGGTGACCTTGCACCGTTTCGCCGATCCCGAATATTTTCCGGCCGGCGTCAAGCATCGCTACACTCGCAATTAGCAGAATCGCGGCCCTTGTTCATGCCAAAATTAGAACATATCATCGAAATATTAGATAAGCGACGGTTTTTATTAGCAATTTTTCTTGACAATCTGTCGCCCGCCGCCTTAAGTTAACCGGCAAGTCACGTTACGCTGACCGGACCGCCGGAAGCCAGTGCGTCCCGCACGGGGCCGCTGGCTTTTTTGTATCTAAATTTCAAGGATTTAAACATGGCACATTGGTATCCCGACAACTCGCAGTCCATCGGCAACACGCCCCTGGTGCGTTTGAACCGCATCGCCGACGGCGCGCCGGTAACTTTGCTGGCTAAGGTGGAAGGGCGCAACCCGGCGTATTCGGTAAAATGCCGGATCGGCGCGGCGATGATTAACGACGCTCAGCGCCGCGGCGTTTTGGGACCCGGTAAGGAAATCATCGAACCGACCAGCGGTAATACCGGTATCGCGCTGGCCTTCGTCGCGGCGGCGCGCGGCATTCCGTTGACATTGACGATGCCGGAAACCATGAGTTTGGAACGCCGCAAATTGCTGGTGGCCTACGGCGCCAAACTGATTTTGACCGAAGGCGCCAAAGGCATGAAAGGCGCGATCGCCAAGGCGGAGGAAATCGCCGCGTCCGAACCTGAGCGTTATGTGCTGTTGCAACAGTTTAAAAACCCCGCCAATCCGGAAATTCACGAACTGACCACCGGCCCGGAAATCTGGAACGACAGCGACGGCGCGATCGATATTTTCGTGTCCGGGGTCGGCACCGGCGGCACGATCACCGGCGTATCGCGCTACATCAAGTTAAAGCAAGGCAAGCCCATCCATACCGTGGCGGTCGAGCCTGAGGCCAGTCCGATTCTGACCCAATTCCGCGCCGGACAGGAATTGCAACCGGCACCGCACAAAATCCAGGGTATAGGCGCCGGTTTCGTGCCGGACGTTCTGGACTTATCGTTGGTGGATCAGATCGAACTGGTCAGCAACGACGACGCTATCGACTATGCGCGCCGCTTGGCCAGGGAAGAGGGCATCCTGGCCGGTATTTCCTGCGGGGCGGCGGTGGCGGCGGCGGTTAGAGTCGCCAAACAGCCGGAAAACGTCGGCAAGACCATTGTGGTGGTATTGCCGGATTCCGGTGAACGCTACCTGAGTTCGGCACTGTTCGAAGGCTTGTTCGACGCCCAAGGCTCGGCGCTATGAACGAAGCGGCGTTGGCGATTGCCTCTCCCTTTTGGGGAATAGATGATCTGGTCGCGGAACTGCGGGCGATACGCTTGCATTCGCTCGAGGAACGCCATCGCCGCGAACATCCGCCGAAATTGCCGGCCCGTAAGGTGTTGGCGCAGATCGTCGAACAATTGGGGGCGGTCTTGTTCCCCAATCGTCTCGGCCGCCCGGACCTGACCGACGAAGGCATCGATTATTTCGTCGGTCAGACCCTGGATAGCCTGCTACGGGATTTAAGCCGGCAGATTGCGTTGGAACTGCAATTCGTCGCCGAGCAAAACGGCGAAACCATCGACGTCTGGCGGCGGGCAAGCGAGCTGACCCGTGAGTTTGCGGCCAAACTGCCCGGAGTCAGATTGCTGATCGACAGCGACATCCGGGCCGCTTACGAAGGCGATCCGGCGGCCCGTTGTCCCGACGAAGTGCTGGCCTGTTATCCCGGCATCACCGCCGTGATACATCATCGGGTGGCCCACCTGTTATACGGCTTGGGCTTGCCGCTGGTGGCGCGTATCGTCAGCGAAATCGCGCATTCGGCCACCGGCATCGATATTCATCCCGGCGCGCGAATCGCCGACAGTTTTTTTATCGATCACGGTACCGGCGTCGTGATTGGCGAAACCGCGATCATCGGTCGGCGCGTGCGCTTGTACCAGGCCGTCACGTTGGGGGCCAAGCGCTTTGCCAAGGACGAAAACGGCCTGTTGGTCAAGGGTAACGCCCGCCATCCTATCGTCGAGGACGATGTGGTGATTTACGCCGGCGCGACCATTTTGGGTCGAATCACGATAGGCCGGGGTTCGACGATAGGCGGCAACGTCTGGCTAACGCACAGCGTTCCGCCCGGTAGTCAGGTCAGTCAGGCGCAAGTACGCAGCGAAATGTACGAGTCCGGCGCAGGGATTTGAATGAATACGTTCAACGCCTTGAAATTTCAGTGAAATATTTTGACCTTGTCCCGGTCTAGGTCGGGGAGTTGTCAGAACGGCCGATACGCCAACCAAACTTTCTTCGAAAAATATCATACAGCCCGATGTCGTAGAACGCGGAGTAGGCGCGGCTAAAAAATAAGTGATTAGTAACAATGGCTTAGATTGGATCTTTTGTTGCCGAGTTGCCGTTGGAATCGAGGTATACGATATTTTTAGATATTCATATCGCGAATAGACATAAGCAAATTCCGCCGCCGACATGCCGGTATTGACAGGTTTAGTCTGCTATCGGTATCTTGAATCTAAGTCAATCGCTGACCGGATCGCCGGAAGCCAATGCGCTCGTCAGAGCCATTGGCTTTTTTTATGCCCGATGGAAATACGGCCCGAGCGATAGACGCATTCCAAGTCATCAACCAGAACTGCAAGGGACACTTATGTCGGACATTCATCAAGCCCATACCGCGTTAGGCGACGTCGCCGCGCGCACTTTATCCAATGCGACCAAAACCGTGCCGATGATGGGCACGATCACGCCGCGTTGGCTGGTTCATCTGCTGCCTTGGATCCCGGTCGAAGCGGGTATTTACCGGGTCAACAAAGTCAAAAGCGAAACTAGCATCGCCGTCGATTGCTCCAGCCTGGACGAGAAAGTGCTGCCGCAAACCTTCGTCGATTACGAAGAATGGGGCCGCGAATACCGCCTGAATGCGGTCAACACCGTCTTGGACGTACATACCCGCGTCGCCGACTTATACAGCAGCCCGCACAACCAAATTCATGAGCAATTGCGGCTGACCATCGAAACCGTCAAAGAGCGTCAGGAAAGCGAGCTGATCAACAATACCGAATACGGTTTGCTGAACAACGTCATCGAATCGCAAAAAGTCAAGACCCGCAAAGGTTCGCCAACGCCGGACGACTTGGACGAACTGATCGCCCGAGTCTGGAAAGAGCCGGGCTTCTTCCTAGCCCACCCGCGGGCGATTGCAGCCTTCGGCCGCGAAGCCACCCGCCGCGGCACGCCGCCGCCGACCTTGTCCTTGTTCGGTTCGCAATTCATCACTTGGCGCGGATTGCCTTTGATCCCGACCGACAAGCTGAAAATCGTCAACGGCAAAACCAACATACTACTGCTACGCACCGGTGAAAGCCGGCAAGGCGTGGTCGGTTTGTATCAACCAAACCTGACCGACGAACTTAGCATGGGACTGTCGGTGCGTTTCATGGGCATCAACCACAAGGCGATCGCTTCCTATTTGGTCTCGTTGTATTGCTCGCTGGCGATACTGACCGACGACGCGATCGGCGTACTCGAAAACGTCGAAGTGGACAATTACTATGACTACGCCTAATCCGGATCTGGCCGGGCTCGCGCGACAAGCGTTGAACGGCGGTCCGGTGCCGGCCGGCTTACCCGATACCGCCGAATTGAGTCGCTTGGCCAACCTGTACTACAGCGATATGCCGACCAGCGATGGTCAAGCCATCGACAACGTACCGGCCTCGGCGGCGAGCTCGGTGCCGTATCACGCGGTGCCTAACGGTTTCGCGAATCGGCCGGGTATCGACGACAGCGCCATCGCGGGTCTGACCGGACCCGGCGCCGGCTTGCCGGGCTTGTCGGGGTTGCAACGCTTGGTGGACACCGCCGGCCGGCCGGCATCCGGGCCAGGTGCCGGTGCCGGTAGCGCGGCGTTTTATTTTCTCAATGAACTGTCCGGCCTAGCTCGTGCCGCGCAAATTCCCGGCCTGGGTACGGCTCATCCGCCGTTCGACGTGAACGCGGTACGTCGCGACTTTCCGATTCTGGAGGAGCGGGTCAACGGCTATCCGTTGGCCTGGTTGGACAACGCCGCGACCACCCAAAAACCGCAGTGCGTCATCGATCGGATATCCGAGTTTTATCGCCATGAAAACTCCAATATTCACCGGGCCGCCCACGAACTGGCGGCGCGCGCCACCGACGCCTACGAAGGCGCGCGCGCTACCGTGGCGGGGTTCATTAACGCGTCGTCGGCTGACGATATCGTGTTCGTGCGCGGTTCGACCGAGGCGATCAATTTGGTCGCGCAAAGTTGGGGTCGGCAATTTATCGGCGAAGGCGATGAGATTGTCATCAGTTGGCTGGAACACCACGCCAACATCGTGCCTTGGCAGCAGTTGTGCCGGGAAACCGGGGCGCTCTTGCGGGTGATTCCGGTCGACGACGACGGTCAGGTGATTCTGGCCGAGTACCAAAAACTGCTGAATGCCAAAACCAAGCTGGTATCGTTCACCCAGGTTTCCAATGCCTTGGGCACCGTGACGCCGGCGGCGGAGATGATAGCGCTGGCTCACCAGGCCGGCGCCAAGGTGTTGTTGGACGGCGCCCAATCGGTCTCGCATCTGCGGGTGGATGTGCAAAGCCTGGATTGCGATTGGTTGGTGTTTTCCGGGCACAAGATTTTCGGCCCGACCGGGATCGGCGTGTTGTACGGCAAGCCGGAGCTGCTGGCGGTCACCCAGCCCTGGCAAGGCGGCGGCAACATGATCGAAGACGTTACGTTCGAGAAAACCGTGTATCAAGCGGCGCCTGCCAAATTCGAAGCCGGCACCGGGAATATCGCCGATGCGGTGGGCTTGGGTGCGGCATTGGAGTATCTGAGTCGGATCGGCATCGAAAACGTCGCCCGCTACGAGCACGAGTTATTGGAATACGGCATGCACATTTTGCGCGGGATTCCCGGTGTGCGTTTGATCGGCACCGCGCCCGACAAAACCAGCGTGCTGTCCTTCGTGATGGCGGGGCACTCCACCCAGGATGTCGGTAAGGCACTGAACGAAGCCGGCATCGCGGTCCGCTCCGGCCATCATTGCGCGCAGCCCATCCTGCGTCGCTTTGGCTTGGAAGCCACGGTGCGGCCGTCCCTGGCGTTTTACAACACCTATGAAGAGATCGACCGCTTGGCGGCCGTCCTGAAAAAGCTGCAATGCGCCAAGCGTAGTTTTTAGGGTTCGAACCCGCAAACCCGGCTGGTGCGGCCGGCGTTTGCGTCGTTTGGTTGTAACTAATCAGATTTGGCTTCACAAGCGGCCTAAATCCAATTTTCCCCCTCATTTTTAAAGAGGGGGAGAGATCGCTGAGCGCTCGCTGGATCGTTACGTTGTGTGGTTTTCTCTGCGGGCTTGGGGCGCTGGAATGGTCATTCCGACGATCCCTAGCACCGCCTACCTGTGATTCCGACCGATTTCAAACCGGCCGGGGCGGTCGAATCCGTTCCGATTTCGCCTTTCCAAGCTCGCCAGGATTCGGCTTTCACCGGGGTGTTTCCCGTTAAGCCAGTCAGGTCTTCGCCAGGTCATGAGCTGGTACAACTAGCGTTGTTTAGCCTCTATGTTCGTCAACGAACAGACCTCGCCCTCTTGCCTGCCTAGAATCCGAAGCTGTTTCCATCCCTCGATGTGTCGACCGGATGCGAAGTGTCCATCACGCGCCCAAGAGCTCAATAGGCTTTCCAGGTCGCCCGTCACTCGGCTTCTTTTCAGGAACTCATATGAACATTCTATTCAAAGACTCCAATCGGCCCTGGTTCAATCGTTTATTGACCACGGTTTGTTTGCCCGCCGTTGCCGGACTCAGCGCATGCCAGCCGGAAGGGCAGGCGGAAAAGACCGGGCAAAAAATCGATAAGGCGGTGGAAAACGTCGGTCAAAAGATGGAACAAGGCGCGGACAAAGCCGGCGCCTACATCGAGAAATCCGCGCAATCGTCCGAGGATGCGCTGGATAAAGCCAGCAAGCAAATCGATCAAGCCATCAGCAATTCTGAAAAACGCATCGACTCCGCCAAGGAGTCGGTAGTGGACAGCGCTAAAGCCGGCGGCGTCTATCTGGACGACTCGGCCATCACCGCGAAGATCAAGGCCGCGCTGATGAGCGACGAATTACTGAAAGACGCGCGCATCGAAGTGACGACCGTCAACGGCGGCGTGACCTTGAGCGGCGTTTTGGATAACGAGAAGATGGTCGGTAGAGCGATCGGCTTGGCCAATAGCCAGGAACACGTCAAATCGGTGCAAAGCCAACTGGCGGTGACTGCCGGCGAACTCGGTAAGCCATGATGGCGACGCGTAGATTGGTTACATTCACGGGCTGTTGGCTGCTGACCGCGCCATTCGCCAACGCCACGAACGCCGACGACGCTTATATCGCCGGATATGCCGCCGCTGAGTTGAAGTACAAACTACAGCTCGAACCGCCGGCCCTGCCGGTAAAAGACGGGGTCATCACCTTGCCGGCCGCCGGAATGTCGGGCGCGGATCGCGCCCAGGCCGCAAAGGCACTCGCGGAGATTCCGGGCGTCAGCGCCGTCAAAATCGCCGAAACCAGCGAAGTAGATTCCAAAGAGGCAGCCGCGCTGGCCGCGGGTTCAACGACGTCGACGACAGCCGAGAGCTTGGTGTTGCCGACAGGACTGCTACCGACCGGACATTTATTTAAAGGCTTATTAGCCGACCCGCGCTGGGCGCATTTCTCCGCGGCTTACCGCAATTACCAAACCAATAATTTCGACGGCCGGGATATCGCCTCGGTCAGTTTCGGCGAAACCATTCCGTTTTATCGCGCCAACATCGGTAATTCCACGGCGCAATGGGAAGCCGGCTTGCAGGCAGGCGTGTTCAGCGACTTCAATCTGGATGCCTCGTCGTCCGATTTGGTGAATACCGATTTTATCGCGTCGATTTACTCCAGCGCGCGCGCCGGGCAGTTTTCCGCGTTCGGCCGGTTGTACCACCAGAGTTCGCATCTGGGTGATGAATTTTTGCTGCGCAAGGTCAACACTACCTTCGAACGGGTTAACCTGAGTTACGAAGGCGTGGACTTAAAACTGTCCTATGAGCTGCCCTACGGCGTGCGGATCTACGGTGGCGGCGGAGGCTTGTTCCATAGAGAGCCTTCCGAGCTAAAAAAATGGTCCGCGCAATACGGTATCGAGTTTAGAAGTCCGTGGCGACTGGATTTTGCGTCGATGCGCCCGATCATCGCCGCCGATATCAAGAACTACGATCAAAACAACTGGAGTGCCGATATTTCCGCCAGAGCCGGTGTTGAATTCGATAATTCCAAGGTCTTGGGGCGGAAGCTGCAAATATTGGTCGAATACTTCAACGGCTATTCACCTAGCGGCCAGTTTTATAAAGACAAGGTGGAGTATTTCGGCCTGGGCGCGCATTATCATTTTTAATGCGCTGGGCCAAGGCGTTGCGTGGGCCTGAGCGGAAGAAACTAAAGCAGGTGCCGGAGCAAGCCGCCTTGGGAGTTTCAGGGCGGATACGCATGCCGATTGCGGACGAATAAACACTCGATACCGACCTAGTGACCCCGTAAGAGCATGATGACCAAATCCAGGCCAGGCATTCATGCTCTTGTAACGTTAGAATTAAGCCATCGCCGCTTCCAATAGACTGTCCAAGGCGCGCATATGCCGTTGTTGAGCGGGCAATAGACTGTTTGCTATCAGGACGCGAATATCGGGGTGTAGACCATGATCCTGCAAGGCTTTTTCGTAGTCTTCCGTGCCGGTTAATTCGCCTTCGCGCAAAACCTTTAGCGCGGCTTGCTTGCCCAACAAAGTAGCGCAAGCCATGATTATTTTTGCCCAAGTTCCCCAAGGCCCCGAGTCTTGGGTTGGCGTGCCGCCGAGTTGTTTGATTTTCCCCCGCAGACTGCAAGCTGCAGCTTTATGCTCTTGAAAAGTCAACATTAAAAAATCGAATTCCCCCAGCGCGGTGTCCTTGCGGAATCTATCCAGGGCTTGTTGATAGGTTTCCAGCGCGGACAATTCATTCTGTAACAAACGATTGATGGATTGAATATCAGACATAACGAAACTCCCAGTCGATGGATGCCGGCGTGGCTAACGCCATTGCCGATCAGTTGATAGTGCCGCTAAATTTAATAACAAAGCGGTTTGGAAGTCGGTACGCTGCCGCACAGCCCTCGTCTGGTCGGCCGACGTTCGAGCTTATTCAAAAACGAGGTCGTGCACCGGGCGTTTCGTCGCTTTGGCGGAAGCAATCGGCGGCAATCCGCGCGAAGCGGGTTTATTCACGAAAGCGGGTATTAATCTGGTGAATTCGGCGTTTATCACGTCGTAGCATTCGCAGACTTGTTCCTCCAGGCCGGCTCGACTTAATACCACGAGACGGCCTCTACTGTAATTTATCAAGCCTTTTTGTTGTAATTTCCCGGCGGCATCGGTGATGCTTTCTCGACGAACACCGAGCATGTTGGCGATATGTTCGTGGGTCGCCAACATCTCGTTCGATGCCTGTCTATCAAAAGTCAGAAGCAGCCAACGGCAGAGTTGCTGGTGTATTGAATGATGCCGGTTACAGGCCGCCGCCTGGTTTATCTGGGTCATCAGCGCCTGCGTGTAACGCAGTAGCAAATGCAATAGCGAATTATCGTTAAGCGTCCCACCCGCGGATGCTATTTCTTCGATAAATCGTTGGCGCCGCAGTCTATACCCATAACCGGCGGTGCTAACGACGGCTTGGTGAGGCATGGTTCGACCGCCCATTAACCAAAAATGAGAAATCCCCCGGCTTAGCCGGGGAGACAGCAGGAGTTTGACATTTAGAGGAGTCCATCAGGAAACTCGAGAGCGTGAGCCGCCAAGCAAACGCAAGAGGAGAACCTGATGGACGAGAACGAAAGCTTAAGCCACTCGAAATGGGAGTGCAAATATCACGTTGTGTTTATTCCCAAGTGCCGTCGCCGAACGCTGTATAGGGCGTTGCGCAAGCATTTGGGCGAGGTGTTTCGAAGGTTAGCGAGCCAGAAAGAAAGCCGAATATTGGAAGGGCATTTGATGCCGGATCA